>RSAS01000452.1 GCA_003934145.1 Candidatus Viridilinea halotolerans
CGTAACGCTCGCGGGCGTAGACCGCTTTCAGTCCAGACGGGATCAACTTTTCCCAGAGGCGGTTGCCGATACGCTTGAAGGTGCGTTCCAAGTCATCCTCACTGAGCAACTGCCCTCCTCGCCCCCCGACCTTCACACTATCGCGCTCCTTGCGGAGCAGTTCTAGGTCGCGGTAGAGGCTCGCGGTGTACGTGGCGGGGCCCGGGCCAGCAAACGCGGGGCCATACTCCTCGTGGATCACGACTCCCTCGCGCCAGAGCGCAAAGAGTACCCGCGTTGCGCTATCATCGTAGTAGACGCGCAGAGTCAAATCGGGCGCAGCGATGGCGCGGGCCAACGCCGGATCAACCTGTGCCGGGGCATAGGGCGCAGCCACAAAAGCAACCTCGTGGGCCACCACCTCGACCCGCAAGGTGACAGGCGGGGCCACCAACTGGCCCTGCTGCCGCAACTCCAGCGTAATCTCTGCTTGACCAAGCTCCTGCGGCAGCAACTGAAAGACCACCGGCGGGCTATCAGCATCAGGCAGCACCTTGATGCTCTGCTCACCGGGAGTCAGCAGGGTCATCCGCGGTGCAACCAAGCGCACCTGCACCGCATCAAGATGCAGATCGAGCGGTTGCGCCGCAAGGCTGTGGCGTACCGCTTCTTGCGTCAGCCCCACCGCAACCGTAACACGCTCGTTGAGTTGCGCCCGCTGCGGGCAAGCGATGTCGGTGTAGCGACGCACAAGCGTTTTGGGCGTCGTTTTGATGCTCACCCCAAGTATCTGAGTGGCATCTGTGCCTACATCAGGCACGGACGCCGCGGGAGGCGCTTCGATGCGCGCCCCAAGTATGTGAGAGGCATCCCTCAACTCGTGGTCAATAAACTGGCGGAGCAGCGCATATGAGGGCGCACCGCGCACCTCCAAGACTGGACTGGATTCCTGATCCAGTTGATCAATGATCTGTATCAACTGCACGTAGAGATCAGGCGCCTCACGCTGGAGCAGCCGTCGCACCTGACGCGCAATAGCGTCCTGTGCCTCTCCGTCATCCTGTTCGCGGTACTGCATCAAGAGCGACTGCGCCTGCGGCAGCACCGCCACCCACTCAGGCGCATCCTGCGCCGCCTGCCTCAGCATAAGCAAGGCCGCAAGTGTCGATTCACCTGCCATTGTTCACCTCCAAGCTGCCATAAATAAGCAGGGTGTGACTGGAATCTGTAGGGCGGTGCTCTACAACCCCGCCGGACAGGGGGAAATGCGGGGGGACTAGGTTCCCCCACACCCCCTACCTACACATTTTGGTCACACCCAAATAAGCAAAGGCCGCCCAAGCCGACGAATGGGCGAACGGGCGAGCATCGGGGGTATTGAGCATGCCTTGCTCAGCCTACAGCAACCTACGCCTCCCACACAAAGGGAAAGAGAAACAGCGAGGCCACAAAGGTTGCCACGCTGTAGCCTAGCAGAAATTGCAGTGCGGGTATGACGGGGGCGATGCCGCCGCCGCCGAGGCTGAGGGCGGTACCTTGGATGGCGACGACTAAAGGGGGCACGATGAGGGGGAAGGCGAGGACGGCGAAGAGCGCACTCTTAAAACTGGCTTGGGCAATGATCGCGGCCAGCATGGTCGTGGCTGCCGCGAGGCAGAGCCCACCACTGGCTAAGAGGGCGACAAAGGCCAAGGGGCTGGCCACATGGACACGCACGAAGATAATGAAGAGCAGGCTGGTTACCACGCCGATCAGGACGAGCAGGGCGATGTTGAAGAGGAATTTGCCTAAGAAGACCGCCAGAGGTGGGGCGGCCATACGTAGCGCCGCGAGCGTGCGTGTCTCCTCTTCGTGAACAAAACTGCGGGCGAGGCCGCTCATAGCCGCAAAGAGCAGCGCAATCCAGAGCAGCGAAGACTGAATAAGCAGCGCCTCTTCGCTGCGTCGCAGCCCGATGAAGGTCGTGCCGACACTCACCATCACCGCTGTGCAGGCGGCAAAAAGCACCATAGCGTTGAGCGCATAGCGTGTGCGCAATTCTGTGCGCAGATCTTTGACAAAAACGGCCCAAGCGGCCGCGAGTATATTCATGGTTTCCTTACAAAAGGCGCTTGTTGTTCTGTTTTGGCGGCGAAGCCGCCAAAACAGAGCGGGTGTGACCAAAATGTGTAGGTAGGGGGCGTGGGGGAACCTGGTCCCCCCGCATTTCCCCCTGTCCAGCGGGGTTGTAGGGCACCGCCCTACAGATTCCAGTCACACCCAAACAGAACAACAAGCGGGGTTTTAGGCGAGGCTTCGCCTCCCCCCCAAACCCGCCGCAATGCGGCTTCGCCGCCGAAACGAAAGAAAAAAGAGGGCTTGGGGAGCAACCCCAACAAAGCCACGCCGGAAGGCGGCATACTACAAACCATCGCGCAGACGAATGATATAGAGCGTCTCACCGTCCGGCACCACATCGCGGCCATCCAAACGCAGCGCCGCGCCCCCTTCGCTGCTCCAGCCCATCAGGTAGATGCCGCCATCGGGCATGCCCCGGCGCGAAGCGCCAAATTGCGGACCACCAACGGCAAAACGATCTTGGCCAAAGATGTTGCTCAGCACCTGATGGCGCTGAATGGGGCCACTGGAAGCGCGACTCAGTTGGTGCGGGAAGTTGAAACTGTTCAAAGCGAGATCAAGCGCAACACTATCGCCTGAAGCGAGATCACCAAGCAACTGGGCATGCTCGCCAGTGACGAGCAGAGCATTATGCAAAACAACCGAAGACTCAAGGCGCAGTTCACCCACCAGCCGATCCGGGCGAACTTCCAACTCAGCCGCTACCTGGGGCAGCGTGGTGACGGGTTGTTCGAGCAGAAGGTTGCGCAGCGATGAAACATCAACCAGTAGTTCTTCAAAGCCAACGCTGAGATCATCGCTGTGCACCGTTATGTCAGTGGCACGCCAACTCTCAAAACTATTGGGAGTGAGCAACGTATTGGCAGCAAAGTCGATCTGATAACTGCGGCGCTGGGGCGAATAGATGCTGAGAAAGCTTGTCTGCTGGCCCAGATTGCTCCCTTGCGCGCCTTGCACGATGGCCAATTGGGTTATTTGGGGCTGGTTGCCGCGCAAGAGCAGACTAGAACTATATGCAGCGACCAGAAAGAGCGCCACGAGGGCGGGAGTGGTGAACCATGCCCATTCGAGACGGCGCATACGGCGCAGGATGAAGAAGTTGAGCGGGCCAACGACGATGATATAGGTAGCCATCAGCCCTAACATGAGCCAAGTTGAAGGTAGGCGCAGCGCGGGCAGATTGAGTACTTCGCGCATCAGGTTTTCGCCCCGGAAGCGAAAGGCTGGCGCTACTTCAACCCGTGGCTCCAGACTGAGTACACTACTATCGTTCCAGAATTGAACTTCGTTACCCCATGTACGCGTCTCGCTGAGGTCAAACGCGGCAAAGAAGACCTGACCCGCACCATGGTCTTTCACCGTCACGAGTTGCGCACGATCCAGGCTCCGTCCGCTTGGCCGCAGCGTAACGCTATTGGCGGTCGCTGTACCTGCCGCAAGTTGGGGATGTTCTGGATCAACCAGTTGCTCTAAGGGTGCGAGGTCAACATTGGCGCGTAGCGGCCCCACCTCAACCGGTAGCAGGTGGGCGAGATTAGCGGCGGCAAGGCTTCCCGCTTGCCCGCCGCCAACGATGAGCCGCCCGCCCATGGCAACCCAGCTTTCAAGTGCATCACGCTGCCCTGGGCTAAGTTCGCCCAGCGGTAGTTCGTGGATGAAGATGAGATCTAGGCCGGCCAAGAGGCGCGCCTGATCGGGGAACATACTCTGGTCGAGGGGCACGACGACGCTACCGATCCGCGGCGCAAACTGCGCGGCGCGCAGACTATTGAGCAGGCTCTGGTCGCTACTCAACACCCCCACCAACACGACATCGCCAGGGACAGGTTGCAACTGCGCATTGCTACTGAACAGCTTACGTCCATCAACAACCAGCGTGACCGTTGCCCTTCGCATCGTGTTCGTCGCGATAATCGGCAGTTGTAGCGCCTTACGCGCCCCCCGTGGCAGATCAAGGGCGTAACGAAACGACGGTTCGTCCATCCCCATGAATTGCCACTCAAGCGTACCGCGCAGGTCGGGGCCGTCGTTGGCAACAATGATCTCCGTAGGAAACCAGTGATTCAGGCGGTAGCGCCCATTGCCATCAAAGCCCACCCGGATATCCATGGTAACGGGTGGCGGCCCAGGTTGGGCCGAGGCGACGGCGGTGCTACTCAGCAGCAGCGCAGCGAGCAGGGCGAGGCGCCAGAGCAGGGCGGCAACACTGGTGTGGCTAGGCAGCACAAGACGGACAAGGTTCATAGCGTTGGCCGATTGATCTCATCACGCTCTAGTTGGGCGTCGTGATAGTGGCGCAGCAGACCGAGCATATCGTTCAGGCTACGGTTCTTATCGGCGCGCTTGAAGCGCACATTGTACTCAGTAATCTTGGCTACCACATCACGCGGGCGGGGGATGCGTTCGAAGGTGAAGGCCCCGCCGCCACCAGCGGTGGTCACCACCACATCACCATAGCCGAGCAGGTTGCTGATGTAGGAGGTTTGCGAAGAGATGTTATTGACGGCACCGAGGCCCGCTTCACGGCGATCTTCGGGGCCAAAGGGTTTCTTCTCAATATCAATCAACTTTTCGGGCGTGAGGATATAGAGATCGTTGCGATAGTCTTCCCACTCCCACGCGGCCCAGAGGAAAAAGACGAGCAGCATGAAGAGCGTACCAAGGCCAATGAGCAGGGGGCTGGGCAGGAGCAGTGCGGCGCCGATCACGAGCGCGAGGCTGCCCAAGGTAAGCCAGACAAAGGGGCCAATCAACCCCTTGAACAGAAAGAGCCAGTGGGGACGCCATGTGATCATCGAGGTCTGTTCATCAATCTCGGGGTTATTGGGGATCAGCCAATTGAGCCAGCGCCAAACCGTCGTTTTGCGTATATCGGGCGAAGGCTTGCTCGCCTGCGCCTTTTGGCCATAGATGTGGTCAGCAACGAGGCGCACATAGTTCTCATCGCTCATTGCTTTGCGCAACGCCCGCACCTGGCCCATAATCTTCTGCTGCATAAGCATCGGCTCACGCGCCGAAGCGAAGACAATGTCGCCATTGATCCGTGCCGACTTCACGCGAATCGTGCCATAGCCCAATAGATGTTTGGCGTAGGTTTCGGTGGTCGCGCTGACATCCTGCACATCTTCCAAGAAGATCTGCTGTTGCTGGCGACGTTCGAGCAAACGCGGGATGATCACCTGATCATCGTCAAAAATAACCCGCTGATTAGTCAGAATCAGCTCATCATTAAGCCAATCGTAACTGACGAAAAAGACACCAACGCCACTGAACAGCGTGAGAACCAGCAAAACGAGATTGATCCAATCGAAAGCTTGGCCGACAAAGATCTGGGGATCGTGATAAAAAATGCGCCCCCCAATCGAGCGAAAATAGATCAGCAGCGCAAGCACAGCGATAATCATGCCCAGCACGATGCGGGCTTGGCGGGTTGGTTTGCCGCGCACAAGCAGAGCGACCCAGATCAGGCTCAGGGCGGCAATGACAACCGCGAACAGCCAATTGACGAAATCGAAGCCGGGTTGCACCCCAACGCCAGTGACCACAAAGCCGCCGCCGGTAGCGCGATAGAGCGCAAAGCCACCAAACAAGAGCAGACTGAAGAGAGGAACGACCAGCCGTCCGAGCAGCACAATGATATGGCGTCCGGCGACATGGAGGATCTGCTCATTGGTATCGAGATCAATTGCCGACGCGGCATCCAGTTCAAGTTGGAAACGCAGCCAATTGGAGATATTGCGGCGCTGCTCGTAGGTATTTGACATAGAGTTATAACCATAGACCTAGGGGCGTCGCCCAAGGTGATCCATAATCCAGTCAAGCTCATCGGCAATTGTCATGTCATCAGTGTTGAGAATGAGCGCATCGTGAGCCGGGCGCAACACATGCTGATCGAGATTATCGCGGCGGGCGAGGTCGTGACGCACCTGGGGCAGATCCGACTCGGCGGTGCTGGTGCGGCGTTCTTGTGCCCGGCGGCGCGCCCGTTCTTCAAGCGAAGCATCAAGGAAGATCTTCAATTCCGCCTTGGGCATCACCACCGTCCCAATATCACGTCCCACCATCACAACGCGCCCGCGCTGAGCGATGGCCCGTTGCTGGCGGATCAACTCTTGGCGCACCCCGGGATAGCGAGCCACCAGCGAAACATTGCGTTCCACCTGCGGATCGCGGATCGCCCATGTTACATCCGAGCCATCGGCGATAACGGTATACTGACGGCCATCAGCTACTCGCGGCTGTTCAACGCTAATCTTGGCCTGTTTTGCCAAGACCTCTAGCGTCTCGCCATCATGGAGATTGAGGCGGAGACGTAGCGCCACCAAGG
Source organism: Candidatus Viridilinea halotolerans (assembly GCA_003934145.1). Taxonomy (GTDB): domain Bacteria; phylum Chloroflexota; class Chloroflexia; order Chloroflexales; family Chloroflexaceae; genus Viridilinea; species Viridilinea halotolerans. Next base: position 6,425 of record RSAS01000452.1, read on the forward strand.
TCAGGGCGCGATACATCACCCCGGTGTCAAAGTAGAGATAGCCAAGCCGTTCGGCCAACAGGGCACCGAGGGTACTTTTACCAACTCCGGCGGGCCCATCAATCGCAATGACATTGGGTAGTTGCATAATCCTCAAGCGCTGAGTGTAGGTTATGGCCACGCCCCAATTCTAGCATGGAGGTTATAAATACCGCAAATAGTAGGGATGGGGGAACATGGTTCCCCCATCCCTGCGGTGCGTTGAAGAAGGTTTTGCGGGGGCCTTGCCCCCGCGCCCCCGTCGGACGGGGGGATGCTGCGGGGGCCTTGCCCCCGCGCCCCCGTCGGACGGGGGGATGCTGTGGGGGCCTTGCCCCCGCGCCCCCGTCGGACGGGGGGATGCTGTGGGGGCCTTGCC
>RSAS01000340.1 GCA_003934145.1 Candidatus Viridilinea halotolerans
CCCCCGCCGGCAGGCCCGTTAGGGGCTTACGTTCATGCGTATGGGGCCGCGCCCCATGCGCATGTACGTAAGGGGCCAGCGGCCCCTAAAACCCGGCTGGAAGGGGAAATTTTTCGGGGGCCAAGCCCCCGAACCCCCGCCGGCAGGCCCGTTAGGGGCTTACGTTCATGCGTATGGGGCCGCGCCCCCGCGCCCCCGCCTCACTCGCCCTCAAGGATCTCGGCAACCAAATTGGGGGGGAGCACCGGCGGGTTGAACTGATCGTGCTGGTGCAGCAGATCATGACGCAGTTGGGCCATCTCGACGAGGTGGATACGCTCGTGTTCGATTACCCAATTGCCCTGATGAGTCAGCGGCACCACGCCGAAGATGGGGTGGTTGCCGGTGCGTCGCCACGCAGCAGCGGTTAGCCCGCGCATCAGCCCCAGGGTCTGCTGGCGGCTCGCTTGGAAATGCTCAAACAGGTCGCCAACTGCGTGCGCCCGATAGATCTCTGCTTTCGCCAACTTCGGCGGGTGGGCCGCAGGCAGACGCGGCTCGTCCATCTCGAGAATGAGCCACGCCCGCTCGCGGAAGACCTCGTCGGTATCGGCGAGGTGCCCTAGTAACTCTTTGATCGAATAGCCACCGACGGCGCGCACGGCCAGCAGTTGCTCGTCAATGTCGCTGATCAGCGCCTTGATTGTCTCGATGGACTGTTCGAGGCGGCGCATAATTGAGGTCGGACCGAGGGTGCCCATCGATTCGGCGGCACGGAAGGTATGAAAGCCTTCGCGCACGGTGCCACAGACCACACAAGCATCCACTTCACCCTCGATCAATTCGCCACAGCCAGTACAGACGAAGAGATCGTCTAGTTCAGTGGCCAGTAGATCGCGATTTTCGGTGAGGGCACGCGCAGCGCGGCTGAGCAATTCGCGTGAAATAGCTCCCGTGCCGGTGACTGGCCCGGTCGCAATGCTTTCGGGTTCGAGGCCAGCCAAGGCGCGGGCGATGTTCTCTTGGCTGTTGCTCACCTCTCCCAAGGCGCGGAAGGAGAGTTCGGCGCGAATGCGTTTGACACTACTGGCCGCCGCAAGCAGGCGGGCAATATTGAATTTGCGCTCGCGGCGTGCCTGTAGCGACCAGACGTGATACGCGGTATAGCCCAAGCTCATGCTGCAAAGCAGCCGACGATATTCATGTTCGTCGAGTGACATGGTTTTTTCTTACCCGCTTTTTGATCGTAATTTATGCTTTCCGGTGGGATTGTAGGGGCCGGCGGCACCTTACACCCCACCGGAAGGGGAGGATTTTTCGGGGGCCATGCCCCCGATCCCCCGCCGGCAGGCCCGCCAGGGGCGTAAAAGGGGCCGACGGCACCTTACACCCCACCGGAAGGGGAGGATTTTTCGGGGGCCATGCCCCCGAT
>RSAS01000330.1 GCA_003934145.1 Candidatus Viridilinea halotolerans
TGCAATGCGATTCCAGAAGGGGGCGCACACGTTTTCTGTCCGCCCTTAAACCCTTAAGCCAATGGAGGCGCGGGGGAGGCTGTGCCTCCCCCGCGCACCCTTATTCGTTCGGGTGCGACCATGTATAGGCAGGGTGCGCGAGGGAACCTGGTTCCCTCGCATCCTTACGTCAGTCCGAAGGGGTGTAGGGCACCGCCCTACAGATTTTGGTCACACCCTATTCGTTCCGTATTGGCGGATTCGCCGCCAATACGGAACAAAACAAGAGCGTTTGGGGCTTGCCCCAACAACGGGTTTTAGAGCGGCAGCCCTAAGCGCAAAGTGTGGTTCAAAAAGTGCAGATCTGACGCAGTACAGCTTGCAGCAAAAAGAGGGGAAGCGGCACACCGGCAAAGGCTTCGGCAACCGCATAGAGCGTAGCGAGCGAGGTCTGGCGTTCGTGGCTGAGCAGGTAGACAGGTTCCCATGCAGCGGGTTGCAGGCGTGTGCGAAATTGTTGCAGGCCCGTAAAGTTATAGAAAGCCTGACCATAAGAGCGCAGGTGATCAAGCAGCAGACGGATGTGGATGGGTTGGGCCGCAAGTTCGGCTGCAAGCAGGGGATGTTGGGCGAGCGGCACAAGCCCAAGGGTGGCATAGGTTGCCCCTTGCAGCGCCACCTCACGCATCGCGGCATCAATCAACAGCTCAGCGCCGCCATTGGGGGCGTGCTTGCCGCGCACAAGTTGCTCAAACAGCCACCCTTGGCGTTGAGGAATGGGGGTAGCCAAAAGATAGGCCACGGGCTGCTTGTCGCGGAGAGCGACGAAGACAATGCGATCGGCGGGTGCAGCGAGAGCGTGGGGTTCCACCAAGAAGTGCATGGGCGGCAGCGCACGCTGGGCCAGCCACTGGGCGAGGCAAGCCTGCAAACTGGGCTGGCGGGCGGCAAAGCTCGCCGACCAGCGTTCAACCGTAAGCCCCTTATTACGGGCGCGGGCAAGTTGGGCGCGCAATGACGCCTTGTGCGCTACCAGTGCGGGCCAAGCTTGCGGGTTCCAGACAGGTTGCACACCAAGGGGCAAACGGGCGAGGGGGCCATGGTGGGCGAGCCGATCGGCAAATTCGGCTTGGGCCGCAAAATAGGCGACGCGTTGCCCATGGCGGGCCGCCGTCGCCGCAAACGCCGCCGCGAGATCGGCCAAGCGATCAGGCGGCCCCAGGGGGGCGCCGGCGGCCAACCACATCCCGGCGCTGGCGACGTAGCCCACCACGCCACTGCGATCCGGGGGCAGCCAATGGGCGATGCCAGGGTTGAGAATCTGGTAGGCGACCGTGTGCCAACCGTAGCGCAACACGAGCCCACGCGCCGCCTCAGGATCGCGCGGCGGGGGTGCGTCCGTCCAAGCACATTTCTGGTGTGGTGTGCAGAGCGACGTCAACCGCATCCTCCAACTAGACCTTCCGGCGGGTAACGAGAAAGCCGCCGCTTTGTAAAGCGACGGCTTTCTTGGTGGACCCAAGCGGGATCGAACCGCTGACCTCAACACTGCCAGTGTTGCGCTCTCCCAGCTGAGCTATGGGCCCGCAACGTGGACACACGGGGATTTGAACCCCGGACCTCGACAGTGCGATTGTCGCGCTCTCCCAACTGAGCTATGTGCCCTCAACGCGGGGCAGTATAGCAGCAGTTGGAGAGGATGTCAAGAAGATGCGCGGGGGGGGGGACGTACATCTTTGCATGGCCATGATCGTGTGGTCACCCACGTAGGGCCGAAGCATGCGCCTCCCGATACGTGTTTTGTCACCATGATGCTCATCGCAGTCCCAACGATTTGATTGTGACGTAGGCTCTGCTCTCTGTTCTCTGCTCGCTCCACGGTATAATATAATCAGGGTGTGACCAAAATGTGTAGGTAGGGGGTGCGGGGGAACCTGGTTCCCCCGCATTTCCACCTGTCCGGCGGGGGTTGTAGGGCACCGCCCTACAGATTCCAGTCACACCCATATAATCAGGCAGATAAAGAATCTCAAAGGGGAGGGCGAAGCCCTCTCCTAGCCCCTTCCACGATACCATTCCATGAAACGACATCTCATCCTTCTTCCTCTGATGCTCTTGTTCGCGTGTAGTAGCCCGGCCTCTGATCTGGTGGGGCCGTATGGTTTGATGGAGCCTTTTTTGGGGGCATGGCAGCGGGCGGGTGGTGAGGCGCTTGGGCCGCCGCAGACGCCGCCGCTCTGGATTGATGATTATCAGGTACAGTTCTTTGCGGCCCATAGTATTAGTGCGGTGGATGGCCGTCGGGCGGTGGTCGAGCCGCTCGCTGCGGCGTGGCAAGAGATATATCCGGACGAATTGCTCAGTTTGCCCGCTTCGCCGCAGCGCGCTTCGCTGGCGCTCGCTGATGGCTATGATGCGATTGCGGCACCGTTGCGTCCGCTGACGCTCAATATGCGCGTGCCGGGCTATAGTGGCCCGGCGACGTTGCGGCTCTATGATGCGCGTTTGCGCCCCGCTGGTAGCGTTGCGTTTGCGGTGGAGCATGGCTATGCCACCGGCGAGGTTGCGCCGCGCGGCTGGTTGGGCCCGCAATGGGCCGTAGTGCTGATTGATGATCAGGTGGCTGGTGCGCGCCAGGCGCTCTTTCGCCTTGATGCCCAGACGGAGCTGCAGACGGGTGATGACGAATTGGATGCACTCTATCCCCGCTTGCGTGGCTTCATGGATGGTGCAGCGATTACCTACGAACTTAATGGTCGCCATGTGCGCGGCTATCGTTCACCCGATAATCCGTTGCTCTGGTTGCGCGACCATGTTTATCAGGGGCGTGGCTTTCGCTATTTCGAGACTGATGCGACCAGTGCGCTCGATGCGTTTCGTGCCGCTCAATTGCCCGACGGCAGCTTGCCCGATGTGCTTGATTACCCGGAACGTTTCGCCAGCGCCTTCCGCAAAGAGGTTGAGGCGGATGTCGAATTCCTTTATGTGCAGGGGGTCTATGAGGCGTGGCAGATGACCGGCGATGATGCGTGGCTGGCGAGCCACCTAGCGGCGATGCGCAGGGCGATGATCTACATTACGAGCGATCCGCTGCGCTGGAATGCCGAGTATGGTCTGGTGCGCCGCCCCTACACGATCGATATGTGGGATTTTGCGTACGGGCCGACGACGTTGAGTCCTGAGGGCGATCCGGCGCCGCGCCACTGGATTGATGAGCAGACGATTTGGGGCATTTTTCACGGCGACAATACGGGTCTTGCGCATGCGTTGGAACTGTTGGCGCGCGCCGAGCTGCAGGTCGGCGAAGCGGAGCGGGCGGCGTTTTGGCGTGAAAAGGCGCAGGGTATTACGGATCGGCTGAATCGGTTGAGTTGGAATGGCCACTTTTTTACCCATTTTCATTTTGAAGATCCCAGCTTTCGCCCGGCGGATGTTGATCCGGCAAGTCAATTGAGCCTCTCGAATGCCTATGCGCTGAGCCGCTTTGGGGTGGATAGCTACCAGGGGCAGCGCATCGTGGCCGCATATTTTGGGCGCCGCGACTTTGCGCGCGCCTTTGCTGAGTGGTACAGTATCGATCCGCCCTTTCCGGCGGGGAGTTACGGGATGGCCGGTGGCAAGGGCGAATTGCCGGGGGAGTATACCAATGGTGGTATCATGCCGCTGGTGGGCGGGGAGTTGGCGCGCGGCGCTTTTCGCCACGGCGCAGAGGCGTATGGTCTCGACATTCTACGGCGCTACGCTGCGCTCACGCGGCTCACCGGCGCAACCTACCTCTGGTACTATCCCGATGGTCGCCCCGGCATCCAGGGGCCCGACACGCTTGGCACCGACGGCTGGGGCGCGGGGGCGATGCTTGGGGCGCTCTTGGAGGGTGCAGCGGGTTTTGAGGATAATGCGAACTGCTTCGCAGATTTGTTGTTGAACCCGCGCTGGGCTGCCGATCCGAATTTGCGCGAAGTACACGCCGTTGCACGCTACGCCGCATCCGAGGGCTACGCCGCCTACCATTGGCAGCGCGAGGCGCGGGCGATCACCCTTGATCTCACGAGTAGCGCCGCCAGCGCCTACATTCGCATCTTGCTCCCCCCCGAGGTGGCCCAACAGGAGTTGCACGTTACGCTCAACGGCACCACGGTGGAGACGCGCCTTGAGTTGACCAACGCAGCACCCTATGTGGCGATTCCGCTGGATGGGGGCGATGCGCAGGTGCGTGTGGCGTGGTGAGGAGGGAGGAGGGAGGAGGGAGGAGGGAGGAAGGATGATGGCAGATCAGGAGGAGTGCGATGGCTCTTGTCATATCGTAGTGCCGACTTTAGTCGGCTTCCCATCGCATCCAAAGGCCTCAGCCGACTAAAGTCGGCACTACCTAAAGCGCAGACGGTAAGGTAGTATCCGTTCAGGGAGGCATCATTTTGACGTGATCATGACGACAACGTGCTCTTACGGTTTAGCGCAAAGACCGCGAAGACCGCGAAGACCGCGAAGAAAGGCGCTAGCTTTGTCCTCTATGTCCGATCTTCGCGTACTTCGTTCTCTTCGCTCGCTTCGCGGTAAAACAAAAGAGGCCTCTACCCCCTGAACAGATACGTAAGGTAGCTTGAAACCTTCCCTTATCCATGAAACCACAAGCGGGAGAGAGGGCGAAGATGTCGAGATTCTTGGTATTCCCAGGAGCGCAAGCCTCACCATGACCAACCAGATCGACGACATTCGCGACAAAACAGACATCGTTGATCTCATCAACTCCCTGGGCGTGAATCTGCGCAAGACTGGGCGCAGTTTTGTGGGTTTTTGCCCGTTTCACCCTAATACGCGCACGCCTGCCTTTACGGTTTACCCCGATACGCAGAGCTTTTACTGCTTTGGCTGCCACGCCTCCGGTACGGCCTTTGATTTTGTGATGCGCAAGCAGGGGCTCGATTTTCGGGGGGCGTTGGAGCAGTTGGCGGCGCGCGCCGGGGTGCGGCTGGAGCCAAAAAGCGATACAGAGCAGCAAGCGAGTGCGCTGCGCACGCGTTTGCTGGAGATCACGACGCTCGCCGCGAAGGTCTTTAACCATCTGTTGGTGGCGACGCCGAAGGGGGCACTGGCGCGCGAGTATGTGGAGCGCCGCCAGATCAGTGCGGCGACGGTTGAGGCGTTTCAGCTTGGCTATAGCTCCGATGAGTGGAGCCAACTCTTTAGCTATTTGACGGAGAAGAAGGGCTTTGCGCCGGAGGAGATTGAGGCGGCGGGTTTGGCGATCCGCCACGAGAGTGGGCATTACTATGATCGTTTTCGCGGGCGGTTGATCTTTCCCATCCGCAATGCCAAAGGTGAGGTGGTGGGTTTTGGTGGGCGGGCGTTGGGCGATGGCCAGCCTAAGTATCTCAACACGCCCGAGACGCTGCTCTACAAGAAGGGCGAGTTGCTCTACGGGCTGGATCTGGCGCGTGACGCGATTCGCGCTGACGATCGCACCGTGGTGGTCGAGGGCTACATTGATGTGATTAGCGCCCACCAGCACGGCTTTCGCAATGTGGTCGCCCCGCTCGGTACGGCGCTGACGAAGGCCCATGCGACATTGTTGAAACGCTTGTCGCACAATGTCTTTTTGGCGCTTGATGCTGATGCGGCGGGGCAGCGGGCGACGCTCAAGGGGCTGCATGCGCTGCGCGAAACGAGCGGCGCAGAGGGTTATGTGGTGCCGACGGCGCAGGGGATTTTGCGCCTCGAGAGCGACGTGGCGCTGCGCATCATTCGTATGCCTGAAGGGCGCGATCCCGACGATGTGATTCGTGCTGATCCGGAACATTGGCGTCGCCTAGTGAGTGACGCGCTGCCGGTGATGGAGTTCTACCTGGGCGCCTACACGGCAGGGCTGGATCTGAGCCAGCCGGAGGCGCAGCGTGCGGCGCTGGATCGGCTGCTGCCGCTGCTGCAAGAGCTTGACGGCGCCCAGCAGCGGGTCTACATCTCGCGCATCGAGCATGTGGTTGGCATTCGCGCTGAGTTGATCATTGACCTGTTGCGCGGCGGTGCGGCGGCGGCGCGGGGGGCAGGGCCGGGCCGCAATCGGCCTTGGGCCGAACGGCGCGAGCCGAACCATGCGTCGCCTACGCTGCGGCAGATTCCCGCCAGCACACCAGATCTGCCGCCGCCTCCAGATGATGACGCGCCCCATCCTGCCGAAGATGGAACCGGGGCGGAGGCGGAAGCAGAGACCGAAGACCGAATTCCCCTGCCGCCCATTGGCGACGAGAGCTACCTGCTCGGTTTGGCGTTGCGCCATCCCGCCGTGGATGCGGCGATTGAAGCGCTGCTTGAGGCGGGCTTAGCCAAATACCCGACTATGCGCGAACTCTTTGGCGGTGGCCTAGAGGATTTGCTCAGCCAAGCGAGCTACCAAGCGCTCTGGCAGCAACTGCGGGCCGTCCCGATCGAACAGCGCCCGGCCCACACGGAGGCCATGGAAGCATGGATCGCCCAACTCGACGTCTCCCTGTGCGCCGTGGCCCGCCACGTCATTGCGAAGAGCAAGCGCCCCGACGAGTTGCGCTACCGCCGCGAGGCCGAGGACTGCGCCCGCAAACTGCGCATTGAACAGGTGAGCCAACACCTCGTCCGTTTGCGCTGGCGTATTCGCTCGACCGATGACGAGCAGGAGAAACTTATGCTGGAGTTGCTTACCACGCGAGTGAGTGAATACCTTGGCTTTCTCGTGATGCCTCGGCCTATTTCTACTTTTCCGGATCTGCGCAATACGTTGGGGGTTAAGTAGCTCCGCTAGGGGTGGGGTTTTGCGGGGGCCAGGCCCCCGCGCCCCCGCCGGACGGGTGGGTTTTGCGGGGGCC
>RSAS01000936.1 GCA_003934145.1 Candidatus Viridilinea halotolerans
GGCCCGCTGGTGGGGGGATTCTCGGAAACCGGTTGAGAAATGGGCGAACGGTGAGTCAGCCGCATAGTAGCTTTGAGATCGTCGCATAGGGTTCACCTCTTCCTCCGCTTTACAGAGATACAAGTAGAGCAAAATGTGTAGCTAGGGATGCGCGGGAACCTGGTTCCCGCGCATCCCTCATCAGGGCAGGCAGGGCTGAAGCCCTGCGCTGCTACGCGAAGCCCGCTACGCGGGCTACACCTGAAGAATTCAGCTAGAGCCCACGTAGCGGGCTTTCAGCGCATAGCAGGCGCAGGCTCGGTGGCTGAACTTGCCGAAGCCAGCCTGCCGACGTGCTTAGAGGCTGTCTGAAAAATCTATCAACTTGGCGTTGGAGTGCCGGCTTTAGCCGGCTAAAGCCGGCACTCCAGCGTGTGCTACATCGTGTGAAACGACACTGAGGCCCTTTTCAGACAGCTTCTCAGATCACGGCACTGAGGGAACGACGCGGTAATACAGGATCACAACCTTCCCACTGCTCAGGCCGGTGAACTCAAGGCGATAGTCGCCCAGCGGCCAGCCTGCCGACGGTGGCGTGAAATCCCGCTCCCACCCCCCACGACCAGCTTGAATTGTCTGCTCCGTAATCCGGCCATTTGGCTCAGTGGTGCGCCAAAGGATCTGTTCGTTGGCCTGAAAGCGATAAATGAAGACAGAAAAACTATCCCTGGGCTGGAAGCAGTTGGCCAAAATAATGCCTTGAACCGGATCAAACCCGTAGATGATCTGCCCATCACCGACCCAGTCAGGAATCCCGTCACAATGTGTTGGAGCGGGCGCAGGCGCGGGTGCAGGGGCAGGCGCGGGTGCAGGCGCAGGGGCCGGTAGCTCGCCGCGTTCGCGCAGCACTTCACTGCCCAGCAGCCCCAGCAGCACCGTGTTGGCATCGTGTAGCTCGAAGCGGCGGCGCTCGAAGTATTGCACCGTCAGGCGCATACCCTCGATCTCCGCTTCATACGCGCCCGTCACCGGGAAGCCAAAACGTGCGAGGCCGCCGTTGCGCTGCCAGTAGGCGGCAAAGGCCCCACAAACACGGTGGCCTGTCTCGGCAAAGGCCAAGCAGCCCGCATCGGCGGCCTCGCTCGGCCCAAATTGCCAGGGCGTCCCCTGCTGGGCCAGCCGCTCAACCCCGAGCCGCCCGGCGGTCACCTGGCCGTTGGTCTGGATCTCCAGCCGGTCGCGCTCGAACCACTGCACCTGCAGGGACTGGCCCTCGACATTCTCGGCGTTCTGCGCGGTAATCGGGAAGCCAAAGACGGCCAGGCCGCCGTTGCGCTCCCAATACTGGCGGATTGGCCCACTGATACACTGGTTGGTCTCGGCGAAACAGCGTTGCGCGGTCTGGGCATGGCTAGGCTGAGCAGGCACGAAGCCAACGATGGTGAGCGCGACGAGGAGCGCGACGACGAAGCGAACAGACGCGATGGTACGTGACATAGGGGCAACTCCTTTGCTCTACACGAGGCAGGCGACGAAAAATTCCGCCTATTAGTAAGTAGCCAAAAGCCCCCTTTCGCGCTTGCGCAAAAGGGGGCTTTTGAAATGACAATCTTGTCATTTTGGCTGGGCCGGGTGGGGGCGGGTAGGGCTAGGTCAAAGCCACCTCCAGTGGGGGTTCGGGGGAGGCGAAGCCTCCCCCGCAAAGCTCTGTTTGTTGCTTTTTGGTGGTGAAGCCGCCAAAAAGCAACAAGCATCGGCTATCAGCTATCGGCTATCGGCTATCGGCTTTGGTATAATGGTCAGGTGAAGGGCGATGACTCCCTTTCAATAGCCGACAAAGGAAGCAGAGCCGTAATGCTGACACGATTGAAAGTTAAGGGTTTTAAGAATCTCTTAGATGTTGATGTGCGTCTGGGCGCGTTTACGTGCATTGCTGGAGCAAATGGTGTCGGTAAGTCGAATTTGTTCGATGCGATCCGCTTTTTAAGTGCGTTGGCTGATCAATCTCTCGTTGATGCGGCGTTATCTGTCCGCGATGAAGGTAATCGCACGGGCGATGTACGTAGCCTCTTCTACCGTTCTGGTGATATTGCCGTGAATGAGATGTCGTTTTATGTTGAAATGATCATTCCCGCCACCGGTATTGATGATCTCGGACAACATGCTGAAGCATCGATCTCCTTTGTACGTTACGGACTCACATTGAGTTATCGCCAAGATGAACTACTGCGCTCGCCGGGTGTGCTTGAGCTCAAACGTGAGGAGTTGCACCATATCAATATTGGCGATGCACGTGAACATCTCTCATTTCCCCATAGTGTAGCTTGGCGCAATTCGGCAATTAAGGGGCGGCGCACTTCACCTTTCATCTCTACAGAGACCGTTGAAGGCAATCTGCTCATCAAAGTACATCAGGAGGGCAAGAGTGGTCGTCCACGGCAACTGCTGGCCTCCAATTTACCGCGTACCGCGCTTTCGGCCACGAATGCAGCCGAGAATCCGACCGCTCTGCTGGTTCGGCGCGAAATGCAATCGTGGCGCTTACTGATGCTAGAACCAGCAGCCATGCGACGCCCCGATAATTTTACGGCACCAACTTCGCTGGGTTCCGATGGCTCGCATCTGGCGGCAGCATTAACGCATCTGGCGCGTTTGAACGAGCAGGGTCACGATGATCGCGATGCTGCTGCCGCTCAGGTGTATGGTCAGGTTGCCGACCGCGTATCACGTCTGATTGAAGATGTGCGGCGGGTTTGGATCGACCGTGACGAACGTCGGGAGTTGTTGACACTGTTTGTTGCTGGCGCCGACGGCACCTCCTATCCAGCTCGTGCGCTCTCTGATGGCACGCTCCGTTTTCTCGCGTTGGCAGTTCTTGAACTCGATCCGCAAATGCAAGGGGTCATCTGCCTCGAAGAGCCAGAAAATGGCATCCATCCTGAACGTATCCCTGCGATGCTCCAACTACTCCAAGATATTGCAGTAGATCTGAAGGTGCCGGTAGGAAGCGATAACCCGCTCCGCCAAGTGATTGTCAATACTCATGCACCAGCAGTGGTGCAGCAGTTGCCAGACGATAGCCTACTTGTGGCGGAACGGCGTGAGTCTATCTACGGCAACAAACCAGTTCAAACGGTTCGTTTTGGTTGCCTGCCCGACACATGGCGCACGGCGCTGCCAGACACACTGACGGTGGCGCGTGGTGCGTTGTTGGCCTATTTGAATCCGGTGGCACCGTTAGAAGAACCACTAAGCCCCAAAAGGTCTGAGCGTCCCCGTCGTGTTGTCGATCGTGGCGATCTGCAACCCTACTTGCCGTTGCTCGACCAATCCTCATGAACATGTTGCACTATACCCTCCTGACAGATGGAAATTCCGATCGGGCACTCCTTCCTATCGTGACATGGGCGCTGCGTGAGCAGGGTGTACGACGAGCGATTCATGCAGAATGGGCTGATTTGAGCCGTGTTTTGCGGCGTCCTCGCAGCTTAGAGGCTCGAATTGCTGAAGCACTTGCCCTCTATCCTTGTGATTTGCTTTGTGTTCACCGTGATGCCGAACGCGAATTGCCAGCGAAACGCCGCGACGAGATTGCAACGGCACTCGCAGCCGTTATCAGCAACGACACTTTGCTGCCGCCCGTCGTTTGTATTATTCCAGTGCGGATGCAAGAGGCGTGGTTGCTCTTCGATGTGGCAGCCATCCGCGCTGCCGCTGGTAATCCTAATGGTAAGCAACCGTTAAGACTACCAGATTTGGCACGGATCGAACAGATGCCCGACCCTAAAGAGACCCTTCGACGTCTGTTGCGCGAGGCCAGCGGCCTGCGCGGACGTCGCCTACAAAAGTTTGACGACCGCCCAGAACGGGTTGCTGCCTTTATGGACGACTTTGCCCCCCTACGTACATTATCAGCTTTTCAGCGATTTGAGGCTGAACTACGCGAGATTGTTGTTGCCCAAGCTTGGCACCATGGGCTATAGTGCGGCACGAGTGAAACAACCAGGAGGGTTCCGGGGAGGGACTTGCCCTCCGCGAAAATCCTACCCTCCGACGGAGGATCGTAGCCTATGACGGCCCAACCAAAGACCTATCTCACTTACCGCTTTACCGCTTTACCGCTTTACGAACCATCCCCAAGCTCGCCCAGCCGCGCCCGTGCCCGCTCGGTCAATGGATGCTGCGCTCCGTAGGCGCTGCTCAAGAGGTTCTCAAGCTGGCGTAGTTCGACCAACGCGGCTGCGCGTTCGCCATGCAGGATCAGGGGCTCTACTGCGTTGATCCGCGCGAGGAGCGTCGTCGGGTGGCGTTCGCCCAATAGGTCGCTCAGGCTCACGATTGCTTCACGCTGCACGGCGCGGGCCTCTTCTAGGCTGCCTAGGGCGGCTAGCGCCGCGCCCAAGTTGATCTTGGCGGTGGCTACCCGTGGGTCGTTGGGGCCGAAGATCGCGCTCGCGGCGCTGATCAAGGGGCGTAGTTGCTCCGCCGCTTCGCGGTGCAGTTGCAGTTTGGTCAGCAGCAGCGCGAGGTTGTTGCGCGCCGCGAGGGTGGTGTTGTGTTCGGGGCCGCCACCAGCCAGCGCAATGGCCAGCGCCTCTTCGTAGTGGTAGCGCGAGGCTGCGTAGTCGCCCGCTTCGCGCAGCAGCTCGCCCAGGTTGTTGTGGCTCTCGGCGAGCGCCATGTCGCCCGGCGGCAGGATGCGCTGGCGAATGGCGAGCGCCTGCTCGTAGAGCGGACGGGCTGCGGCGCTATCGCCAAGCAGCCGTTGCCACTCGGCAAGGTTGGCGATCACCTCGGCCCCCAGCGCTGTCTCCAGCGCCGCTTGGGCGGCCAGGGCGTCGTAGGCGCGCTGCGCGTAGGCGCGGCTGCTCTGGAGATCGCCGGCCAATTCAAAGAGGAAGGGCATGCTGTTCAATAGCTCAGGCGCGGGCGCACTGCCACTCGCATCGAGACGCACCATATGGGGCAGCAGCAGTGGCACTTCGGCGGGCTGTTGGCCTAAGTAGGCCGCTTCGCTGCGGGCGATCAGCGCGCTGGCGAGGCTGCTCCGTTGCGCCGGATCGCTCACCGTCGCCCGCGCAGCGTCGCCCACCAGCCGGTGGACACGCAGCAGGCCCGCGTCGCTACGCAGCAGCCCCAGGTCGCGCAGGCGGCGCACGGCCAGCCGCCCCGCTCCCGCTGTGCTGCTACTTGCCGCAGCGAGCAGTTCGCCATCGAAGGGCTCGCCGGGGGCGAGCCAACCGACGAGGCCCAGCATCGTGCGCGCCAGCGCATCGCCCGGCGTCTGCGCGTCGAGCTGCTCGATACTCAGCGCAAAGGTGCGCCCCATGTGCTGCTCGTGGCGCGTGAGCGAGGGCGCGATCCCCTCCCCCTGTAGGGCAGTATGTTCCAGCGGCCCCTGGGCCTGCAATTCGTGCAGGAAGTTGGCCGGATCGCCCAAGCGCCGGTCGTCCTGATAGGTCTCTAGGTAGCTGCCGGCCAGGTGGAGTGCCAGCGGCAAACCGGCCAACTCAGTAGCAATCGCGGCGAGGCGCGGGTCGTTGGGCGACAGATCGGGGCGGTAGCGCTGCAAGAGCGCGAGGGCAGCGGCGGGTTCCAATTCGTGCAGTGCCAACTCGCTCACCCCAAGGCTACGAGGCCAACGCGCCCGTCGGCTCGTCAGCACCACGCGGCAGCCGCCACTGCTGGGCCGCCAGCGCAGCAGCGTCTCGTCATCCTCGCAATTGTCGAGGAGCAAGAGGCGCGGGATTGGTGCCTGCCACGCTTGCTGCACCAGCGCCACCCGCTCGGCCAAGGGCAACTCGCGCCAATTGGCATCCTGCACCAAGCCGGTTGCACCGCAGGCGGCCACCTCGCGCTCACAGGCGCTCGGATCGGCGCAACCGATCCAGAAGACGCCGCCCGCAAAGAACTGCCCGTAGCGATGGGCCAACTCCGCAGCAAGGCTCGTCTTGCCCACCCCGCCAATGCCGGTGATCGCCAGCGTCCCACCCACCTCCTGTTCACGCAGCCGCCGCACCGCCTGCTGCAACTCTTGGTCGCGTCCGCCAAAGAGGCGCGCCGGCGCAAGGGGCATGCGGTGGGGCACCGGCAGCGGTGTCGGCGGCGGCGGCGGGCGCGTCGCGTCGAGCAGCAGCGGCGGCGTGGCGGGCGCGCTTGGCGTGGCAGCACCACGGCGCACCAGGTCGTCAATAGCGGCGAGCAGCGTCACGGCATCGGGCTGCGGCGTGATGGTGACGGCGGGCAACTCGATGGCGAGGTGCTGCTGCAACGCAGCGCGCCACGCCTCCGGCGCAAAGAGTTCACGCTGCAACACATCAGGGTAGCGGTCGAGCGGCAGGCGCGTATAGATGAAGAAATTCACCGCCTCGGCAGGCGTCGCCCGCGCAGCAGCGGGCAGACCCAGCGTAAGCGCCTGCACCACACGCAGCGCCGCCTCGGGGTCGCTACTGAGTACACGGCCCACATCCAGATAGGCGCGATAGAACTCATCGTAGCTACCAAACCCCGCCCGCGCCGCCAGCGCCTGCTTCTGCAACCCCGCCCGCAGCGCCCAGGTGTTGATCAGTTCGCGTACCGCCTGTTTGGTGGCTATTTCGTCCATTGGGCGTTACTGCTTTCTCTTTCTCTCTTTTGTCTTGGCGGCTGCGCCGCCAAGACAAAAGGAGAGGTTTTTTTGGGGGCCAAGCCCCCAAGCCCCCGCCGGGCTACGGTCACCGGAGAGGTTTTTTTGGGGGCCAAGCCCCCAAGCCCCCGCCGGGCTACGGTCACCGGAGAGGTTTTTTTGGGGGCCAAGCCCCCAAGCCCCCGCCGGGCTACGGTCACCG
>RSAS01000175.1 GCA_003934145.1 Candidatus Viridilinea halotolerans
CCCAATGCCAGCATCAACGCCATCAACGCCGATCTCCCTTTCGGTCACTTGGTCGGCTCGCACGACGAGAACGTGCGTCTCTACCCGGCCCTTCTCGACGAAGCGGCGCGCGTCGCCCGCCCCGATGCACGCTGTGCGCTGCTCTCCCACGAGGTGCGCCTGATGGAGCGCCTGCTTGCCGAGCGCCCGCAATGGCAGGTGGAACAGGCGCTACGTGTGGATCTGGGGGGCCTGTACCCGCGTATCTTTTTGCTGCGCCGGGTGTGATGCCCGTGGCTGCGCCGCCATCCGGCGGGGGAGCGGGGACAGGTAGAACATTTGCTCCGCAAGCTACGGACAGATGATGGGGATGCCCTGGATGGCCCTCACCCCCTCCCCCCTCTCCCGCGTGGCGGGAGAGGGGGGAAGGCATCGAGATCTTTGGCGTTGCAAAGCAATCATTCCAGTGTCAGCATAAAAGCGATCAGCGCCTCAAGCTGTTCGGGGCTGAAGGCGCGCTCATAGTCGCTGGGCATCATGCCGGAGGTGTAGCCGGGGGTGACGTTCGCATTGGGATCGAGGGTTTCGCGGCGCAGCCAAGCAGCGGCACTGAGCCCTTCGCTATTGGCGGCGGCGCGGGTAGCGACGCCGCCAAGGGGCGGGCCAAGCGTGGTAGGGCCATCCGGGTCGAGGCTGTGGCAGCCGAGGCACCAAATGTTGTAGAGCCGCTCCCCGCTGGCGACGGGATCGGGCGGTGGCGCTGCGGTAGAAGCCCCACAGGCGCTGAGGGTAATGAGGACAAGCCAGATAATGGAGAGTTTTGGTTTCATGAAAGCGTTTGTTAGCACGAAAAGGCCTTATGCTGGCGAAGCGGCGGCCCGTGGCTTCGACAGGCTGGCTTCGGCAAGCTCAGCCAACGAACCGCTGGCTGAGCTTGTCGAAGCCAGCGGCCCACGCCCAGGACTTTTTCGCGCTAAGGGATGGTTCGTAGCCCCTTTACAGTTTGTTGCGCTGGGGATGCGGGGGCATGGCCCCCGCAAAACCCCCATCCAGTGGGGAGGATGCGGAGGGCTACGCCCTCCGCATCCTCCCCACCAAACCGTAAAGCCGATCGCCGCAAGGCGAAACCATCCTTAACAAGTGTTTCCTGAAGATCGGCGCGCACACCTCAAGTTCAACGCGGCTTAAAGATCGACAGGTGCAGACGCGAATCGTGCCCACAGACAGCGCAAGCGGTGCCGTTCAGCCCCACGAGGCGTGCGACGCCTCCGGTGCGGGTGATCAAGGTATTGTGGCAACTTGGGCAGCGCGTAGACTGGTTCGGTTCCGCACCGTAGACATACTGCAAACCAAGTTCCATTGCCATACGACGGGCACGCATGGTTGCGGCGGTCGTCTCGCTACCGGCATCACCGGGGAGGACGTGCCACGGCGTGTGGGGGCCAAGCCCATCCTTGATCCACTCGATCAGCGCCCGTAATTCATCGTTGTCGTCATTCACCCCGTGGTGGATGCGCGTCGTCACCTCCATGTGGCACTTCCAGTGGTGGTGGGTGCGTTCGGCGACGGCGAGCACGTTGCGCCAATGCGGAATACCGCCGAGGCGGGCATAGCTGGCATCGCTAAAGCCACGCAGATCGAGGTTCATGCCATCAAGATAGTGGCCCACCTGGTCAAGCGCCTCGATAGTCATCGCGCCCGTGGTAACCATTGCGGTGTAGCGGCTTGACGCACGACTCAACTGAACGAGGCCGCGTACATACTCATGGTTCACCGCTGGCTCGCCAAAGGCCCAGACCACGCCACGGCAGAGGCGTTCGAGGGCGAAATTCGCGGCACGGTTGGCTTCTAGACGGCGCTGCTTCGCGGGATCATCAGGAATGGCACCGTAAGGCCCGCGCCCCTGATCGGCGACCGTTGCATAGCCCCAGCCCCCAATCGCCAAGACGAGCGAATCGGGAAAGAAGTGCCAGAAGCGGTGATCTTCAATCGGCCCGATGGATGCACCGGCAATCAGCCCATGGTTATGCAAGACAATCCCCTCGGTGCTACCGGAGCGCACCATGCAGCGCCCGGTTGCCCCGGGGGGCAACGCACAACGCCATTGGCAGGCGAGGCAGATTGGCGCACCATCGTCGCCAACGGCAGTCAGATCGGCCAAATCGGGCTGATTGGTCATGGTGAGCTTCCTGGAACTAAAGATCTCTGGCTTTTTGCCCATGGCTCAGGTATAATACCTGCGCCCCTGTGCGGTTAGCCTATTGTAACGTAATATTACAGGTGTGTGGGCGGTTTTCCGTACCACCAGCCCCCGTAGTTGCATGGAAGAGACATCCCGGCGCGCCGATACGACCTTGGACGCGCCTCCTGCACCCCTTACCCCCAACGAAGATCGGCCATGGGAAGAAGCCGATGCTGCCGCACCACAACCCGTGCGTCGCTTGCGTGTGCGCGGTGTTGTGCGTGAATTGCTCGAGACGGCGCTCTTTATTCTGCTCATCTTCTTCATTGTGCGCGGAATGGTGCAGAATTTTAAGATTGAAGGCTCTAGTATGGAGCCAACACTCCATACCGGACAATATATTTTAGTCAATAAGCTTGTCTATTTCCATTTTGATCTCAATGCCCCGCTGCGTCTGCTGCCTGGCCAAGAGGAACTCTCCTCACGGGTGATCTATCCCTTCTATCAGCCGCGTCGCGGCGATATTGTTGTCTTTGAGTACCCTCGTGATGTCACCAAAGATTATATCAAGCGGGTGATTGGCGTCCCCGGCGATGAGATTGAGATCCGCGATGGTGAAGTTTTTGTCAATGACCATCAACTCGATCAGCCCTACCTGCAAGGCATTCAGACCTACTGCGTCTTTGGGTATGCGTGTCAGTCGGGTAAAGTAACGGTGCCCGAGGGCGAGCTCTTTGTTTTGGGCGATAATCGGAGCAATTCGAGCGATTCGCGTGAGTGGGGTTCGTTGCCCTTCGACCGTGTGGTTGGCCAGGCTTGGCTGATCTACTATCCTGTGGATAATTGGGGGCTGGTGCCCCATTTCGATCATGTTGAGGCGGCACGGTGACGCGGTGACGCGATGACGCGGTGACGCGCCTATCCCGCACCCTCGCATCCGGCATCCTCGCCTCTCTCTACGTATGCACATCGCTATCAACGCCCATCTGCTTGCCCATACGCGCTCCTTTCGCCGGGCTGGGGTTTCGCACTACATTGAGCAGTTGTTGCTACATCTGGGTCAACTCGACCACACGGGGCGTTATAGTGTCTATACAACCCGTGGGTTGGATCAGCAGGCGCTAGGGCTGCCGCCCAACTTTCGCGTCCTGCCGAGCCGTTTGCCCACGATCAACCCGCGCGTGCGCATTCCGTGGGAGCAGATGCTTGCGCCACTGCTGCTGCGCCACATCCGCGCCGATCTGTTTCATGGGGTACTCAATGTGGCCCCGCTGGTCTGCCCGGTGCCGAGTGTGATCACTATCCACGATTTGGCCTTTATTCGCTTTCCTGCTACCTTTCGCGCCTACAATCGTACCTATCTCGATTTCGCCACGCGGCTCAGTGCGCAGCGTGCCAGCCAGATTCTGGTGGTTTCGGAGCACACGAAGCGCGAAGTTGTTGGGTTGCTTGGTGTGCCCAATGAGCGGGTGGTGGTGACGCCCAATGCCGCTCGCGCCCACTTTCGCCCGCCCGCACCTACGGCGCTTGCGGCTTTTCGGGCGCAAAAAGGGCTGCCGGAGCGCTTCGTGCTGTACGTTGGCACGCTCGAGCCGCGTAAGAACCTGACGACGCTGCTTGAAGCTTATGTCGAAGTGGCACGTCACTTTCCTGAGGTACCGCTGCTGATTGGCGGGGGCAAAGGCTGGCTCTACGATGCCGTTTTCCGCCGCCTTGATGAGCTTCAACTACGCGACAAGGTTCATTTCGTCGGTTACCTCGAAGAAGAGGAACTACCGCTCTGGTACGCCGCCGCCGCGCTCTTCGTCTTTCCCTCGATCTACGAAGGCTTTGGCATGCCGCCGCTCGAAGCGATGGCTTGCGGCACCCCCGTCGTCACCTCGGATAGCTCCAGTTTGCCCGAAGTAGTCGGCGACGCGGGCCTGATGCTGCCCCCGCACGACCACGCGGGCTTTGCAGAAGCCATTGGTCGCCTGCTCAGCGATGCAGCCCTCGCCGACGAACTGCGCCAGCGCGGCCTCGCCCGTGCGCAACACTTCACCTGGCGCACCACTGCCGAGCGCACGCTGGCGGCCTATCGCGTGGCGTGTGGCGAGTAGGGTTGGGGGAGGATCAAGTTCCCGCGCATTCTCAAAAACCTCGCTCTTGATCGGGCGTAGCCGCAACAGTTCTATCTGCTTCCTGTTGACACCCCCCCCTCGTTAGGTATAATGATCCCAAGGGATGGTTTCGCCTTGCGGCGATCTGCTTTACAGTTTTGTGGGAGGTGCGGAGGGCTACGCCCCCGTATCCCTCCCACTGGGATGGGAGTTTTGCGGGGGCCATGCCCCCGCACCCCCAGCGCAGCAGACGGTAAAGGGGTTACGAACCATCCTTAGGGTTGTAGCTACCTGTGGGGGTGTTGGGTGGGGCTTTGGCCCGCCAAAATCTCCTCTTGTTGGTCTGTGCGGGCGGCTTCGTCGCCTGCACAAACCCCAACGCGAGATAACGAGATCGCCGCGAGAAGTTGAAAAGGAGAAGACAATGCTTGGTTGGCAAGAATTATTGCTTATCCTCATTATTGTGATCGCCGTCTTTGGGGCCGGACGCCTCGCAGGCATCGGCAGCGCCCTCGGCGGGAGCATCCGCGAATTCAAGAAGGCCGTCCGCGACGACGATGTGCCTGCTGCGCAGGCCGACAATAAGCCCGGAGGGGAGCCAAAGGCGTAGGGGTTGCTTCCCGCATGGTTTTTGTTGGGTGGGGGTGCGGGGGAGGCTTTGCCTCCCCCGCACCCTATCTGGGTGTGACCAAAAAACGTAGGAAGGGTGCGCGAGGGAACTAGGTTCCCTCGCGCACCCTTCCTCTCTCTTTTGTTCGGCTGTGGCGGCTTCGCCGCCACAGCCGAACGAAAAACAGGGTTTATGGCTGAAGATTATTTTGACCGCGCAACCATTCAGATTCGTTCCGGCAACGGCGGCGGCGGGGCCGCTACCTTTCGCCGTGAGAAGTTTGTTCCCCGTGGTGGCCCCAATGGCGGCGATGGTGGCCGTGGTGGCCACGTCTATCTTGAGGCTGATGCCAACCTGAATACGCTGCTCAGTTTTCGCTACGAGCGTTCGTTTGCGGCTGAGGTGGGGGGCAATGGCCAGAAGAATAATATGCACGGGCGGCAGGGGCGCGACCACGTCGTGCGTGTGCCGCCCGGCACCGTCGTGCGCACGATGCTTGATGGCGTGAGCTACGAGGTCGATCTGGCGCGTCCCGGCCAGCGCCTGCTCGCCGCCCGTGGTGGGCGCGGGGGGCTCGGGAATGTCCACTTTACCAGTTCGACACGTCAAGTGCCCCGCATTGCCGAGTTGGGTGAGCCGGGTCAGGAATTGACGCTTGAACTGGAACTGAAACTCATCGCCGACGTGGGGTTGGTTGGTTTCCCCAATGCCGGCAAATCCACGCTGCTCTCGGTGATCAGCGCGGCCCGCCCCAAGATCGCCAACTATCCCTTCACGACATTGCAGCCCAATTTGGGCATCGTGGATGTGGGGCAGCACGACCGCTTTGTGGTGGCCGACATCCCTGGCTTGATCGAGGGTGCCCACGCCGGGGTTGGTCTGGGCCACGATTTCTTGCGCCACATTGAGCGCACGCGCGTCCTCATCCATATTGTGGATGCCGCCGGAGTGGATTATCGCGATCCCGTTGATGATGTGCGCCAGATCAATGAGGAGCTGCGCCTCTACCAGCCCACGTTGGCCGAACGGCCCCAAGTGCTGGCCATGAACAAGATCGATCTCCCCGAAGCGCGCGACAACCTAGAGCGTCTGCGCAGTGCGTTGGGTCTGGCCGAGGCCGATTGTTTCCCGATTGCTGCCGTGACGCGCGAAGGAGTGGAAGCGCTGCTGCGCCGTGTGGCTGAGTTGCTGCGCGAACAGCCCGCCCCCTGCCTTGATCCCGTTGAGCCTGATGAAGTGCCACTGACGTGGCCTCTTCCCGTGTTGGATGAGAATAATTTCAGGGTCGAACAGGAAGGCCATGCCTGGCGCGTGCGCGGCGTCAAGATCGAACGTCTCATGACCATGACCAACTTCAACCAACCGGAAGCGGTGGATCGCCTGCAACGTGTCTTTGAGGCCACCGGCATTAGCCAGGCGCTGCTCAATGCGGGGCTGCAAGAGGGCGACCTCGTGCGTGTCGGGAAGACCGAGTTGGAGTGGGATAGTCTGCGTTTTGAGTAGGAGCGCAAAACGTGCCTCCTGTTCACCACACCATAGCCTCAGATAGCATCCGCAGATTACGCAGATTATTGCTTCCTCATCTGCGTAATCTGCGGACAATCAGAAGGTACGCCTACCCCCGCTGCGCCAGCCACTGCTTCAGGTCGTCGTGTCCAGCGAAATCGAGCAGCGCCTCGGCCAGATCCAGCATCTGGATGGCGGTGAGGGCTTGCACCTGCGCCGTCAATGTGTCGCTCAACGGCCCACAACGGCGCACGAGTTGGCGCAGCAATAATTCAAGATGACCCTTTTCGATACCTTCTACACGACCCTCTTCCTTCCACTTGCTGATCAAGGGCGATTCGGGGATGCCGTAGTGATCATAGCGAATAATCTGTTCGGCCATGGCTGCAAGCTCCTTATCCGTACATAAGAGGAGGAATTCGGCCA
>RSAS01000768.1 GCA_003934145.1 Candidatus Viridilinea halotolerans
AGGGCCATCCGGGGCATCCCAATGACCTATCTGCGACTTGTGGAGCGAATGTTCTATTTGCCCCCGCGCCCCCGCCGGGCAGGGGAAGGCGAAGCCTTCCCCGCACCCCCACACTCAAAGCCATGTTACAACGACTCATGACCGTGCCGGGCGATGCTGATGCTCGACGCCGCGGACGTACCATCATTACCATTTGCCTGATGCTCTTCGGGCTCAACTTGGTGCGCACCCCCCTGGCCCTGCTCGCAGATATTGGCCCAAGCCAAACGCTGCCCGCCACGCTGTTGGGTGTTGCTGGGGCACTTGCCTCAATCGGGTTGGTGCGCCGCGGCCAAACTACCCTTGCCGCGTGGATCGTCATTCTGGTGGGCCTCGTCGTTATTAGCGCCACCCCACTGCTGATGGGCCAGTTGATCATCACCATCTTTTTTCTCACCATTCCGGTCTTTCTTGCGGGCATTATCTTGCGCCCATGGCATGTCTGGTTGGTAACGGCGCTCGTCTTGGCTGATCTTGCGCTGCTCACATACTTTACCACTGGTAGTGATTGGCATGGCGGCGAAATGCCGCTGCTCTTGACTCTTGTGGCGCTCGTCTGTGCCGTCAGCGTCATTGGCTTTACCGGCGCACGCATCAATGCTGCGGTGATGCAGGAATCTTCGGATGCCCGCCGTGCTGCCGAACAAGCCGCATGGCATCTCGAAGATCTCAACGCAACCCTTGAAGATCGCATCAACGCCAAGACTGCCGAGATTCAACAAGCCCTGCGCGAGGTCGAGGCCCGTGCTGCGGCCCAAGCGGATCTGTTGCGCGAAAATGCGGCCCAACGCGCCGCCATTCGTGAACTGAGCGTTCCGGTGTTGCCCGTCAACCATGATACTCTAATTATGCCCCTCATCGGTGCACTCGATACCGAGCGTTTACAGGCAGTACAACAACGTGCCCTCAGCGCCGTCGTGCAACGCCGCGCTCGCCATTTGATCATTGATATTACCGGCATTCCCGTGGTAGATACCCAAGTGGCCCAAGGGCTTATCGAGGTGGTGCAGGCGGCCCGTCTGCTCGGCTGCACCCCCATTCTCGTCGGTATTCGCCCGGAAGTTGCCCAAACGCTCGTCGCCCTGGGCATTGATCTGCGCAGCGTGCGCACCGCAGCCAGCCTCCAGAGTGCCTTGGGGGGGATGGTATAATCGCTTTGGTTCCATGTTGGCGGCTTCGCTGCCAACATGGAACGGGTGTGACCAAAATTTGTGGGGCTGCGCCCCACGCCCCGCCGGGCTGTGGGAGGGTGTGCGGGAACTAGGTTTCCGCACACATCCTCCCCCCCCCCGCAACCCACTATGCCCCCTTTTTTGCGCCACCTCCTCTTTCTACTCCTGCTGCTCGCCTTTGCTGCGTTCGTTTGGCTCGATAACGCCAACAACCGTGGTATCACCTTTAGCCCTGCGCCTGAGCCCATCCCCGGCGGTAGCGGGCCAGTGGTGGGGGTCAACTTTTTCAATATCCACATGGAGCCCGACCCCGCAACGGTGCGCCAGTCGTTTGCTTTGGCCGCCGCGATGGGCGCACGCTATGCGCGTATGCAGGTGCCGTGGGACGATCTGGAGATCCATGGGCGCGGTGATTTTGAAGATCGCCGCAATCTTGAAGCGGTCGGCGCGATCTCGGCTTGGGCTAAATATGATCGTTTGGCGACGTTAGCCAATGAATTCGACATTGAGTTGATCTGGCGGCTCGAACGGCCTCCCCTCTGGGCGCGGGAGCAGTTTGCCGCCATGCCCGTGTTTCAAGCGGGCCTTGAGCAGGACGGCCATTCCACTGGCCCCCCTGATGATTTTAACGACTACGCCAACTTTGTGCGTGCGGTGGTTGAGCGCTACAACGGTGATGGTATTGATGATGCCCCCGGTAGTCCGGTGGTGCGCCATTTTCAGATCTGGAATGAACCAAACCTGAAGAATGAGTGGAATTGGCAATCGCCCCGTCCGGAGGATTTTGTCGAACTGCTGCGCGTGGGCGCGATGGCTGCCCGTGCGGCTAACCCCGAGGCAGTGATCATCTTCCCCGGCTTGGCCCCCACCGACGGCCTTGATGTGCGTGCCCCCATGACCGAATTGGAATACCTGGATCGGGTCTATCGGGCGGGCGGCGCGGCCTACTTTGATGTGATGGCGGCGCAAGCCTATGGCCTCGGCCAGTCGCCTGCCGAGCATCGCTACGTCTTTTTGCGCAACCGCAACAACTGGTCGTGGCGGCGGGCCATTGATACGCGCAACGATGTCAGCCGCGTGGTGCTGCTGCGCGAGGTGATGGAACGCCACAGCGACAGCGCCACGCCAATCTGGGTGACCGAATTTGGGTGGAATAGCGCCCCCGATCATTTGCCGCCGGAACGGCGCATGACCTGGGGTGCGCCGGTGGATGAAGCGACCAAAGCGGCCTATCTGCTGGATCAATTAGAACGCGCCCGCGACGAATGGCCTTGGATGGGCGTCATGAACATCTGGATGTTGCGCTACGGCGGCTACGCTGCGCCCCATCCCGACGATCCCACGCCCTATTTTGCCCTAGTGAGCCGCGACTGGCAACTCACCCCGGCGTACGACGCGCTGCAAGCCCACGCCGCCGCCCCCGCCATCGCGGGCGTGGGTAGCCACCACTGGGCGAGCCATCCGGCGGTCGAGGCGCTTGCGCCGCCGGCGTCTGCGCCGCCCGCGTCCTCGCCTCTCACGTTGCCCCCCGCGTCCTCGCCTCTCACGTCGCCTCCCGCATCCTCGCCTCTCGCATCCGCCTCCGCGCATCTCGCGTCGCCTCCCGCCTCCCCCGGCGGCTGGCGCGTGCGCTTCAGCGGCACGCGGCTTGTGCTGCTCGGTGGCCTCGATCCCGAAACCGCCCCGGTTCAGGCCACACTCAACGGCCAACCCGACGGCCTCGAACGGGTACTCTTTGGTCGCCAACGCGCCTTTGCCACCCCTCGCCTCCCCGATGGCGTGCATACGCTGGAACTAAGTGGCACCCCGCCCCCCCAGATCTTTCGCGTCGAACGCGACCGTCCCTGGGGCTGGTTCTGGGACTACGGGCCGCTCCTGTTGCTTGTTGCTCTTGCGTTCAGTGGCGGAGCCAGTATGCTCAGCCTGGGTCCCCCGCTGACGCGCAGTTTTGCGTGGCTGCGCCATCAGCAAGCGCGCCTACGCGGCCAACGCAGCCTTGCAGCGCGCCTCATCCAACCTGAAGGCCTGATCACCCTGGGCCTCTTGGCGGGCCTCATCATCGCCTACCGGGGTTCCACCCTTCTTCCCATTACCCTCGTGGGCCTGGGCATCTTCGCCCTCTGCGCCCTTGTACGCCCCGACCTCGCCCTGCTCGCCGTTCCGCTGACGCTCCCTTTCTACTTCATCCCCAAAGGCATCTTCGACACCCGCTTCGCCATCCGCGACAGCGGGATCACCCTGCCCCTCCACGAGATCTTGCTTGTCGTGGTGTGTGGGGCGGTTGTTGTGCGCGTCGGATGGGAGGCGAAGAAGCGGAGAAGCGAAGAAGCGGGGAGGCGAGGAAACGAAGAAGCGGGGAGGCAGGGAGGCGAGGAGGCGAAGAAGCGGGGAGGCGAAGAAGCGAAGAAGCGGGGAAGCGAAGAAGCGGAGAAGCGGGGAGGCGAGGAGGCGAGGAAGCGAAGAAGCGAAGAAGCGGGGAGGCGGAGAAGCGAAGAAGCGGAGAAGCGGAGAAGCGAAGAAGCGGGGAGGCGAAGAAGCGGAGAAGCGGGGAGGCGAAGAAGCGGAGAAGCGGGGATGCAGGGAGGCGAGGAGGCCGAGCAAGCGCAGCAAAAAGTTCCCGGCCACCGTGCATCTCACTCCAGCGGTGGTGCTGACTTTAGTCGGCGTTCGGATCTGCCGACTGAAGTCGGCACTACGACGCTAAAGCTGAAGGCCTCGTTCTGGAACTTTCCCTTGCTGAGCCATTCTTCTTGGTTCCTCCCCACGCTTCTCTTCCTTGCCGCCGCCCTGTGGGGCGTATGGATCGCTGGCGAACGTGGTCCGGCACTGCGCGAACTGCGCTGGATGGTGATCGAGCCGCTGTTGATCATTGGTTTGGCGGGGATCATGGCTCGTTGGCATGCGGCGCATGTCATTGCCGATGGGCGCACTGGCGATCTCCCGCGTCCCGCCTCCCGCGTCTCGCCTCCCGCGTCCCGTCTCCCGCATCCCCCACCCTACTGGCACCGCCTGCTTCAAGCTTGGCTGCTGGGCGGCTGCATCGCGGCGCTGGTGGCTCTGCTCCAACTCGTTGGCCTCAACCTCGTGCCTCTGTTTGGGATCAAAGCGGGCTTTAGCGCTGATAGCTTCTTCGTCGAGGGGGTACAGCGCGTCAGCGGACTCTACGGCCACCCCAACAACCTGGGGCTGGCGATGGGGCGCTACTGGCCGTTGGCGGCGGCGCTGGCCTACGCCGCGTGGCAGCAAGCGGGAATGCGCCACGCTTGGCCCTACTTCGTAGCGACCGGCCTCTGTATGGCGGCCCTACTCGCCTCCTTCTCACGGGGGGCCTACCTTGGCGCGCTCGTCGCCGCGTTCGTGCTGGCGGCCATGCTGCTGCCCACGACTCGCTGGCGCGACCGGCGGCTCTGGTGGGCAGGCGGCGCAACGCTGGGCGCAGGGCTGCTTATCATCAGCCTAAGTGTTATCTTAGGCATCGAACGGCTCAACCCCTTTGGCGCAAGCGGCGGCATCCGCATGCAGACATGGGCCTCCGCCCTCGCCATGCTACGCGACCACCCGCTCGGCGTTGGGCTGGATCAATTCGGGCGGCTCTATCCGAGCTACATCGCCCCAGAACTACGCGCCACCAACGAGATCAACACCGCCCACCCTCACAACCTGCTACTCGACATTGCGCTGCGCATGGGGCCGCTCGGCCTGATCGCCTTCGCCTGGCTGCTCGCCAACTTCTATCGGCGCAGCGTGCCGCAGAACGCCATCCTCGTGGGCGCAGCGGCAGCAATGAGCGCCAGCCTAGCCCATGGGTTAGTGGATCAATTCTACTTCTGGCCCGATCTTGCGCTGAGCTTTTGGCTGCTGGTGGCGCTGGTCGTAGGGCGCACGGATCTCAGCCCTACAGACTATTGATTTGGGTGTGACTGGAATCTGTAGGGCCGCGCCCTACACCCCGCCGGAGAGGGGGTCTGCGGGGGAACCAGGTTCCCCCGCACCCCCTTACCTACAAGTTTTGGTCACACCCTATTGATTTAGTCTCTGATTAACAAATTCACGTAACTTGATTGGAATTTCATCCACAAAAACAACAGCCGTTTTATAAAGTTCGTAAATCTCATCTGCCGTCTTCTCTAAAGGAAAGTTGGCGAAATTCTGGTGTACAAGCTGATTTCTTGTCTCTCCTAATTCTAAAAACGCTCGTATTGCAGCATCAATTCCTGGTTCTTCTCTAATGACAGCACTCATAAAATCTCTAAAGTCGCTACCAAACAGACTAAAAAACTTATTTGCATTACGTCTTTCCCAGTCAAACAGCGTGTGATATTGTCTCTCGAGACCTTTATTCTTAACAAAGTTCAGCACGGGATGATTAGTACAAGTCTGTTCCGTATCCTCTCCATAATCACGGGGGAAACTTTTGTACGACATTTGTTGACTGCGCCTATCCCATATGTAGTACCTAGTATGGTCACGGTGATACTACATCTAGTTGATGTTTGCGAAACTCTTTACACTTTGCCTGTTTTTTGGCGTTTTACACGGTTTTGCCCCGTGATTATGGAGAGGTTACTCTGTTCCTCGACAAATTCAACGATATGTTTCTTGATGACATCTTCAAAATAACTGGCAGCAGATAGCAAAAGGATTTTTCGGAAGTCACTGTCCACATTGCTCTGAAGCGAGATCTCCCCTTGTGTGGCGAGATAGGTAATCAGTGCATGATTATCTTGGTAAAGACGATCGATGATGGTGTCAGGCATAATCGTGCTCTACCGAATCTGAATAATCTCTTTTGCGCGTTGCAGCCGAGTTGAGACATTTGGCTTACTCGTTGTTCCGCGCTCAGTTGCGTCAAGAAATTGCTGATCTGCTCTCAATTGATTTAATGATTTTGGATCAATGTATCCTGTAACGAGCATATCATTTGCATATGGTTCGCTACAGATGGCGACGAAAACGGACTCGAAAAGGGTAATGCTGAATCGCTTCTGCCCACCATGAAACGCATCACTCTTTAATTCAGAGCAACTATTCAGAAAAGAGTCAAAGAGACTTTCAAGGTACAAAATCTTCTGTGGTGAGTAGTGTTTTGCATCTTTTGAAAAGCCATTAAGGAAGCGCATCATGGATGATCCATACTCGTCCCCCTTAATGAGCATGGCAAAACCGCGCAGCAGAGACTCGAGATCCCTGACGTGTAAATCTGGTTCTGCCGAACCGAAGAATTCCCGCCATTTCTCTCGCGTATTTGCCTCAGAGAGCATATCATAGAATTTCGAGTGATAGAGACTCATGCGAATCTCTTGTGGGGCTAGATTTACTCCTCCAGAGTTTAGTCGATTGAATATCTCGTAGATCGAGGAATCATCATCTTCTGGCACCACCTGTTTCACGATGATATTGCGAATTGTGCGTAGATCAAATGATGTCTTATATTCACCTAAAGTAGAGTAGCTTAATCCATAGAATCTGTTCTTCTGATCAGGCAGTTGACCAGGGAGAAATAGGTTGAAATCAACAAAATAAGTATCATCATAACTCCATGTTCGCTAGTGATCCCACCGTTTCTCATTTATTGATTCCTGCGAA
>RSAS01000391.1 GCA_003934145.1 Candidatus Viridilinea halotolerans
GGCAAGGGTTTTTCACTGCATAGGGGTGCAGAGGATGCGAGCCAGCAACGGGGAGGGAGCCCTCTGCGACCTCCGCGCCCTCTGCGGTAAAAAGCTCCGAAGGGAGACTGTTGCATAATCCCCCCACTGCTTGCGCCGCCTTGAGGCCGAGGCAGCGCACCTGCCGACTGCCTTGGTAGCGCGTCAGCCAGGCGATGGTCTGTTCGACGCGCCAGCGCGTCTTGAGCAGCGCTTTGCCCTCGTCACTTGTGTTGAAGTTCTGGGCTTGGCAGAGCGTCCCGTGGTAGTCGGAGATGAAGACGGTGCGGTGGCCCGTCGGTTTCGCGTCCTCTTTGCGGCACTGCGACCACAACGGGCAGCCGTTGCAGTGCTGTTTGAAGGTAAGACATGGTTCGTAGGAACTTTACAGTTTAGCGCCATGCACCGCTTTCTGATGCGCTCCGACTGACACCTGAAACCAGACACCTGAAACCTTGTCTTACGCAACCTGATTGCGAGAGAACCAAGTTCCCTCGCACATCCTTACCTGTGCAGACTCACCGCAACCCAAACGCCATAAAGGTCACCAACACCCCCACGGTGGCTAACGCCAGCCCAGCGATCACCTGCATTGGGGTGTGGTTGCGCGTGCGCACGCGCGCCCAGCCCAGGATGATGGCACAGATCCAGAGCATCAGGCCAAGGGGTTCGTAGTAGATGGCCGCAATCGTCGCGGTAGAGCCCATACTTGCCGCGTGAACGCTGATCTTCCAAGTAAGGTTGATCGCCCAAGCAATGGCGCTTACCAGCGCCGCCGCCGCTACTAGGGCCCGGAAAGGGAGCGGGGCATCAAACAGATTCAGGAGCAGCAAGCCCACCAATAGATTGATAATGCCAAAGAAGTAGAGTTCGTTGCGCTGCGTCCGATCCGAGACATCGTCATCCGTGTAGGCACCCTGGCGCAAGCGCACGACAAAAAAGATCATCGGGGGGATGATCTGCAAACATGCCGTGACTAAAGCCCATAAAAAGCCTTCACGCAGCGTCTCGATCCCGAAGGTGCCAATAGTGATCAGGCTGATCAGCGCCAGCGGGATGGGGTGCAGGATCTGCGAAATGAGGCGTGCCAGCCGATAACCACGCCCCGGGATGGCTCCCCGGCTGAGCGCGTCGGCGATCATGTTCTGTTCGTGGGTCATTATAGCTTTCTAGTGGATCTGGGAGAACCAGGTTCTCCCAGTTGCCCGGCTGCGGGCATGGAAGAACGTGGCTCTTTCAGTTACTGGGCTGGGGTAGTGGGGAGAACCTGGTTCTCCCCACTACCCCAGCCCAATTGCTGGTAATAACAGGCCAACAAGCCCTCCGCAGCTTGCGCCCAGCTAAAACGTTGGGCTTGCGCGGGGCCAAGTTTGCGCAGGTGCTC
>RSAS01000407.1 GCA_003934145.1 Candidatus Viridilinea halotolerans
CCATACTGCAACGCCCGCGCCTGACCATCACGCTCACCAGCCCCTCGCCGGTGATCGCCGGGCAGGAGTTCGACTACACCATCATCATTGGCAACACGGGCAGCCGTGATGCGACCAGTGCGCACCTTCGCCTGCACCTCCCGCTGGAGATAGACTATGTTCCGACGGGGCCGCACACCCCCAGCGCACCAGATCATGTTGATACGGCCACGCGGACGGTTGGCTGGCCCAATCTGGGGCTGCTGGCAATCAACGGCAGCGCGAGCTTCACCGTGCGCGTGCGGGCCACCAGCGACCTGAACCATTTCCCCATCACCAGCGCACCCGACCGCCAAACGAGCATCACCGTGGGGGGCATTGGGGCCACCGTGGGGGCCAGCAACGCCGTGAGTGCCATGGCCGCACGGAGCGTGGTGATCAACCGGCCTGAGATGTCCGTCAGCATCAGCGGGCCGACGCCGATCCTCGTGGGCGACCCGTTCGACTACATCCTCACCTATCGCAACATTGGTGCGGCCATCGCCACCGGCGTGCAGGCGCAGTACACCCTGCCCGTGGGCTACACCATCGTCTCGACCACGCCCGCTGCGACGAGCATCAGCGGCCAAGTGGTGACGTGGGACATTGGCGATGTGGCAGCGGGGGCCAGTGGCACGCGCACGGTGCGCGTGGTGACAACGGTCAATGCTGCGGATACCGACACCCATGTCGGCCAGGTGAGTACCACCAGCGTCGCCGACGCTGCCCACAACAACCAAGCGTCGCCCCTGAATGTGCGCGTCCAATTCCCCAACCTTGGCGTAAGCCTCATCGCGCCCGCAACCGGCACGCGCCTGCCGGTGGGCGAGTCGCACACGGTCAGGGCCAATTTCGACAACTACGGTGACGGCCTCGCCCGCACGAGCATCATGACCTTCACCTTCCCCCCAGAGGTGACGACCTTCCACGGCTTGCCCGCTGGTTGCGCACGCATCGCGCCAAACAACCTCGTGCGCTGCAACGTGGGCGACATCAATCCAGGGGCGAGCGACTCGCGCAGCTTCCAGTTCGATCTGCCTGCCGACTTCCCGCCGGACGATGTGGCGATCTCGGTAGCCATCAGCACGGCCACACCGGAGCGCCCTGCCGCGCTGGGCAATAACGAGGATAGTCGTTCGCTCTTCGCGGTGCGGCCCAACGTCTACGTGCGGGCCGAGCCACAGCGCTACACTCACCCCCACACGATTGAGGCGGGGCGGTTTACCTACGTACACTTTCTAGTTACCTATGGGAACCAGGTCGCGGCGCCGCGCCCAGCGAACCGCACCCATACGGCAGAGAACGTGCAACTGGTCATCACGCTGCCAGGGAACTACGAGGAGCGCCTGATCGCCGTTGGGGGCCAGCCCCCGCCGCCGTCGGCCTATACGCTCAGTGGTGACCGGCGCACGATGACGTTTGATCTAGGAACCTTGGCCCCGACTGGCGGCGACCGGCAATTCCTCGTCGAGGTACTCTTGCGCGCCGACGCGCCGATGCAGGTTGATTTCGAGGCGCGGATCGAAACCAGCACGCCGGGAGATGTGGGGGGCGACAACAACAGCAACGCGACGATGGATGTTGTACCGCCGCCACCGCCCGTGCCGCCCGCTACCGGCAGCAGCGGCAACCTACGGATGTCCATCTACTCCACCTTCGACCCGACGGGTGTGGTTCACCTCACAGACAACGCGGCGTTCGTGTGGCCAACCGGCGAGGTACTGCACTTCTCGCCGCGCCTGAGTGATCTGGGCATCTCGCAACCCCAGGCGACCAACCCGGCCAGCCCCTACATCCACCGCGCCCGCATCACCGGCTGGAGCATCGTGGCGATGGGGCCAAGAGGTGGCCCCCTGATCGCGGCGACGGGCCAAGACTCGCGCCTCCAGTCGGGATGCCGTGGCGGGGCGACGGCTCCACCGAGCGGCTCCCTACTGAACGGGTGCGTCTACCCCTACCCAGGGGCGTCGCCCAACCTGCAACTGCTCAATCAGGTCGTTCCCGCGCTCGATGCGATCACGCCGGCGGACATCCTGAACCAAGGCAAGGTCTACTGGATGGCCGATCTGGTCGCGGGGGCGGGCTACCCGCCGATGCACCCCAGCATCTACCTCTTCGCGCTGCCGCAGTTGCGCCCCGTGCAGATTCAGGTCGAAGTGGAGGCGGAAGTCCACACCGAGATCGGCTACCAGCGCGGGCCGTCAGGCGACGTGACTCTCAACCCCATCCCGTTGCCGGGCGACCCGAACGACCAATTCAGCCCGCCGCCCCCACCCTTCCGCCAAATCTACGACACCACCTTCGAGATCACGCTCGTGGTGCCGAGGAGTGTGGTGGGGCCGGGGAGTTAGGGACGGGGGGAGGGACGGAGGGACAGAGGAACAGAGGAGCGGGAGAGGAGGGTAGCGATCCTCTCCCGCGAACGAAGCACGACGTACTGAGGTGAGAAGAAGGTCTCGCATGAATCAAGCGCAAGATGTGGAGTTGGTGGCGCGATGGACGCTGGGGTTGCTTTTTGGCCGGTCAATGACCTGGGAACTCCGCGCCCGCGTGGTGATGGAAGAAGAGACGCCTCACATTCCACTGCCGTCGCCGCATCCCGCATTGCGCTGCAAGGAAGAGACGACGGCATGCCATGCGGAGGAACCAGAAGCGGCCCCCGCGCAGCGCAATGCGGGAATGGAAGAAGTGGTGATCCTCAGCGCGGGCGTTCATCCGTCCGCATTGGAGCGGATGAACGCAGGCGTTGCGGAGTTGTTTGCCCAGGGCAAGACCACCGTGAGCAAACACGACTTGGCAGCACATACCGGCGTGAGTCTATCTGCAGTGAGGAAGAATTGGAAAGCATTATTAGCCGCGATGCCTGATGTGGAGGAAATTACAGAGAAGATGCCAAATCCTGGCATCAGCCACATGAGCTACAAGCGGAAGCTCTTGCGGCGCAAAGTGGCCCAAGCAGAAGCGTGAGCGTAGGGAACGCCACGTCTCAACCCCATAGACGAAAGGAATCGCAACGATGTCTCAGCCAATCGGATACGAAGATCTCATTGAGCCAGAAGCGACCGCCCCAACACTCATTCTCATGTGTCAGCATCTCTTTGTAGAAACCGAGGAATATGTTTTAGCCATCCACCGCTTTGGGGGGAATACCAAGCTGGTGTTCACCAACCTTCGGATAGCGTTGCTTGAAGAAGACATCGGAGGCGTGACGTACCGCTTTGTTCCTTACCGCACGGTGATCGGATTCTCGGTCAACTTGAGAAAATCTGTTCAACTAGGCACGTTGGAAATCCTTCTCTCATCTGGCGAAATGATTCAACTTTCTTCCAATGATGTGCGTGAAGTGCTTTCCGCGCAGCAAAGCCTTGCGAAGTATCTGCTGAAGGGGCCGTCTTTGGACAGGATCGGGAAGTTCGAGGAGTTCAGGTCGTGATGCTTCAACGCATTCCTTGTGCAGAAAGCCAAATCATGTCATCAAATCTTCGAGCGTTTCAAGCGTTGGCTTCGGCTCTGTGGCATCAAATCTTTGCCACAGATCACATCCTTGTGGAGCGCGAGGCTCTTGAACGAACCTTTTGCTTCGTTGAGGAAGAGCTTGTGTTCACCAATGTGCGCATCATCGTCGTTGGCGGCAAAGCTCGCGGTACGCCAAAGACATGCCACGCCTTTCCCTATCAGTCGGTGAGCGAGGTTCGGGTTGAGTGGGCAATTTCTGCCGATGGAGGGAGCGGAAAACTCATGATGGGGCTTTCATCGGGAACGCGCATCGAAACGACCTCTCGGTGCCACGACGATCTGATGGAAGCGCAACGAATGATCACGGAGCGGGCATGGAGTACGCTCCGCCCCTCCAGAGTGGCGTTAGGTTTGTGAGACCAATTGGTCTCACAAAAGCGAAGGAGCAACTGGTGGAAGCAGATGTGCAGTTGGTGCTAGGGAGATGGAAATTTCGTTTCCGCGTAGTGGTAGAACGCGAGGCGTCATTGCTGGATCGGCTGAGAGCAGGCGCTGAGGAGTTGTTTGCTCAGGGTCATGCCACCGTGAGCGTCCCCGATTTGGTAGCACATACCGGCATAAACAGGTGCAAGGTACAGGATTGTTTTTGTGAGTTGACCAGAATGCCTGATGTGGAATTTGCTGTCATAGAACAAACATACTATGTCAATGGGCAGCAACAAACCCTCGGTAATTCAGTCTTGCGCCGCAAAAATGATCAAATTGGGTGTATTGAACAGTATGGTGAACCATAGCGGCGAACGCCACGACTAAACCCAATACCTTCAAGGAGCAACGCACGGCCTATGGAAACAACACCACAACAACAGCGCGTAGCGCAACGAGCCACCGGCCAGTCCCTGGTCGAGTTTGCGATGGTAATCGGGATTCTGCTCATGCTCATCTTTGCGCTGGTGAACATCGGCCAACTCTTGTTGGCGAACTACACGGTCAATCAGGCAGCGCGGGCTGCCGCGCATCAGGCGGCGATCTCTGGGGCGCAACAGAGTGCGGTGGATGGGGCGGCCTCCCTCGTCATGGATGCCGGGGTTGGCACCAGCTTTCGTCAAACGCAGGTCGAGATGGTCTGTGGCGGCGCATGTCGGCGTTACGACCAGGTGACGATTCGCGTGCGCTTTGAGGAGCAGTTCTGGGCGCAGTTGCCGCTGTTTGACCGCTTTGCGGTGGAGGCGGTGGCCACCCGCGCATTGGAGTTGGATCGGCAGGGAACCCCATGAGGAATCAGGCTGCAATGCAAGATCATCGGCAGCAACGACACCCAGGCCAAGCCATGCCCATCGTGGCCCTGGCGCTGCCCTTCCTCGTCGTCTTTGTCCTGATGGTAGTGGAAGTCTCCGAGCGCTACCTTGAGGTGGCGATGCTGCAAGACGCCTTGCAGCAGGCCACGCGCTCGGCGGTGCAGGAATTGGACTATGCCGCCTTTGCGCGGAATGAGATGGGGCTACGGGCATTCGCGGAATGCCAGCGGGTGACCACCGCTGGCGCGGCCAACAGCCCGTGCGCCGACGTGATTGCGGTGGCCGCGACGGTACTCCGCACCAACCTTCAGGGTGTGCGTGGACTCAGTGGTGACGCTGAGGCGATTGAGCCGCTGGTTCGCAGTACGGCGTGGACGGTGCTGCCCAACGGGGGAAGCTGTACCGTTCACGGCACGCTGGTACAGAGTCCGACCGCGCCGATGATTTGCGCGGAGATGACCCCCGTCATGACCGGCATTGTGGGCTGGGGAGAGTTTCGGCCCCGCATCATCGCCGCCGATGTGCTTGACCTCGGCTTGTAGCTATCAAGGTAGGCTTGAATGAATTGGGAAATCCGACCAATGCGAGCATATGATATTCCCGCATTGGTGTCCATCATAGACCGTGTGGTGACCGAGACCCCTGCATACCTCTCTCACGGCGACATGCAGACCGGTATCGCACTTCATAGGGAGCAGTTCAACCCTCAACGAGGGGACTATTGGCGCGGGCACATGCTCGTCACGCTCGGAACATACCCGCAAGGCAATTTCGTTGCTCAACGTGAGGATGGCGCGTTTGCAGGCTTTATCTTGACCTCAGTGCAGCGAATCTCCGACCCCTACCTGGAGTTCGGGGTACTCGAAGATTTCTGTGTGTTGCCGGAGCATCGTGGGCTTGGTATCGGTCAGAGACTGCTCATGCTGGCAATTACGCAGTTGAAGATAGACCGCATTCAACGGGTGTTTTTTGAATCTGGTGTACAAAACGCCCTCGTGCATGAACGGATGCAAGAAATTGGCTTTCAACCCGTCTCAGTAACGTTCATGGCCCATACGGAAACGCTCTCGGTAGGCAAGTGGAAACATCGTAGGAAATCTGGCACTCATCTCGAACGAATGAAAGGAACGACCCGCTCATGACCACTCCCGCTTTGAACAATCCATCGCTTGGCCACGCGATGAGCCGCAAGAAATCCAATCCGTTGCCCGCGCTTCTGGTCATCATCGGCATGCTCACCGCCATTGGCTTTGCGATTGTGGGCTACCTCGAAAGCCAGCGTACCGAGGCGGTGGTCATTCTGGTGCGCGATGTGCCGTATGGCCAGCGTATCCGAGCGGAAGACCTGGGCGTGGTCGAAGTGCCGTTGCATCGTCCGTCGCAGTTGGCGGGGATCAACCGCCCCGAAGCGGTGGTGGGCCAGTATGCAGCCCGTCACCTTGCGGCGAACGATCTGGCCCAGCCGACGATGCTCATGGTTGAGCCGCCAACGCAGCCGGTCTACCCCAATGGCGAACGGTTGACCGAGAATATGGTGCCGATGCCCTTCAGCGTTGCGGCGCTGGGGCCGGTCACCTACCGCGATCTGGTCAACATCGGCTATAGCGACCCATCGGGCGATCCGACGCTCTGTGACGCGAATCAGCAGGCGCTGGCGACGGGCCAGCCGACGACGGTGGGGGATGGCGGTGCGGCTGCCGCAGATGCCGCAGTATCTCGCCCCTATGCGTGTCGTCTGCTCAACTCGGTGCGCATCCTGTGGATCGACGGCGGGACGGCCTACCTCGAACTCACGCCCTACCAAGCGCAGGCGATCCGTGCGTTGCAGGTGGCGGGCCTCCAACTCTGGGGCGAACGCTACGGCGTCGCGTCGGAGACCCTGCCCGCCTTTGACCGCCTCGATGCGTGGCAACTCACGGTGAACGACCTCTTGGCGCCGGTGGAAGCCCCTGTGCCGGTGGAAGCCCCTGTGCCAGGGGAGGGGGGCGATCTTCCCGTTCCAGGCGAGGGCGCGACCGTTCCAG
>RSAS01000524.1 GCA_003934145.1 Candidatus Viridilinea halotolerans
GGGGTGTGGGGGCTTGGCCCCCACGAATCACCCCGCCCGACGGGGGTGTGGGGGCTTGGCCCCCACGCATCCCTCCCGCCCGACGGGGGTGTGGGGGCATGGCCCCTTCAAAGGGTTTCACCTGTTCTGGAAAGGGCTTCCCAATGCGGTAAAACGCCTCATGGGTGCGTGCCAACACGTAAACTGCATTGGGACGGGCCAAACCGGGGCTGCGTACCGCAAAAAGCGGCAGTTTATCCCCATTTGGTGAAACCCTTTGAGGGCATGGCCCCCACGAATCCTCCTCGCCCGACGGGGGTGTGGGGGCATGGCCCCCACGCATCCCTCCCAAGCCCGTCCGCAAGGACACCCCCCCATAGATAGAACGCCCTAACGCAACCGCGTTAGCGCAGTACTGATCGCAATAATCGTAAAGAGCAACAACACCAAAGGAAAACTTCCAATGAGTACGAAAAGGCCCATCCATGGCAATGCCCCCAACGCATACCCAATACTCACAGCAAGCTGCATCGGTTGCCCACGCTTATTCTTTGTGCCCCGATCAACAAGGCGCACTAAGAGATCCCCAGCCATAGGGCCAAGCAAAAAAGCAACGATAAAGCCAAATAAACCCATCAAGGCGAACAATTGTAGGGCTAAAAAAGAGACAAGCAGGCCATAAAAGAGCGCAATGCCGCCGGCAATCGCCACTTCGCTGCCACCAACTTGGTAGTTGACCGGACGGCGCTGCTTGGTACACTCCGGGCAGAGTTGCCCCACCGCCGCACGGGTGGCGCACTCGCCGCAGATCGGGCGCTCGCAACTGGTGCAGCGCAGGCCCGTGTCGCGTTCGGGATGGATGTAGCAACTGAGCAACTCCGTCGCAGCGCCAACCTCAACCGAGGCCGAGGACGGGACTTCTTCTTCGTGCGTTTCCGTCTCGCCCAACAGCCCCTCACGCTCGCGCATCTGCACCCCACCGGGGGCCAACACCTCGCCGGCAGCAATGCGCGCCTCAACATGATGCAACACCGCCAGGGCATCGGGGTGGCCGGGGCTAATCAGCAGCGCACGCTGCAGGTGCTCGCGCTTCTCGCGGTAGGGGCGCACACTCCCCGCGAGCCCAACCCAGGCATCCACCCGTTCGCCATCAAGTTCAAGCACCCGTCGAAAGCGCTGACGCGCCCCGTAGGCATCACCGGCCAACAGGGCCGCATGCCCTTCACTCAGCAATATCGCCACCTCCTCGGCGGCGCTCGTCGAACCTGTCATGTACATACCTCCTACAGGTATTATACATGTCGCAAGGATGCTCCCGCAAAGGGAGATCATCCCCTGTGGGGCGGCTGCGCCCCACACCCCGCCCTTTAAGGGCGGACAGAACATTCGCTCGGCAAGTCACGGATAGGTGATTGGGA
>RSAS01000272.1 GCA_003934145.1 Candidatus Viridilinea halotolerans
TCCAGAAGGGGGCGCACACGTTTTCTGTCCGCCCTTAAACCGGTGGGGGACGGGGCATGACCCCCGCGACACCACTTCCGTTCTGTTGGCACAGCAAAAGCCGGGGGCAGTTGCCCCCGGCTCTGCACTGAATTATGTGGTTGAAGAAGGGACTCACGCGCGGACGATGACATTTCGGAACCGTAACGTTCGACAGTTGACAATGGCATGCACGCGGGTAGCGTATACAAGCCTCCGACGTACTTACAGCACGAACTACCGACTTCCGACGTGCATTGTGCGATTTCTCGCCTGTGGATTGAACCCTTCAAGACGGTCGGTGTACACTGGTCAAAGGCCCTGACCTTGACACCTCAAGGGTCGGGCGAGCCCATCAGGGCGCTGAGTGAGCCTACGTATCTCGGGTGGCAGACCCTTGGCCGCTTAGCCTGCGGGAGGGGGTAGAACCCTACCGGGCTGGCTGTTGCTGTTGGGTATGGCTCCTGTCTTGGCGTGGGCAACGTTGTTGTGCCCGCGACGCCTTGAGCTTTGCCGCGAGAGGCAGTCACGCTACTCGTAGAGCATCCGGCCACTCTTCAGTGACCTAGCGCTTATCTGTCAGTCTCCTTGGGGGGCGTTGTGCGCCAACCCCTTTCCTCTGACGCACGTTGCTCCTCGAATGCACACCTTTTTTACAACTGAGGAGCGACGCTTGCATTGTGAACTGCGCGTATTGGGCTTTTCAGGTTCCTAGGGTTCTCGTCGTTTCCTTAAGGCTTCGAAAGCATCATAGCATTGTTAAGCGCTGAGATCAAGACCTTAATCGTTGCTTAACGATGCTACGCTTATTGGTTTGGATGTGACCAAAAGCTGTAGGGCTGCGCCGCACGCGCTTCGCCGGGCGGCGGGAGGATGCGCGGGAACTTGGTTCCCGCGCGTACCCTTCCTGTAGGGCTGCGCCCCACGCGCTTCGCCGGGCGGTGGGAGGATGCGCGGGAACCTAGTTCCCTTGCGCACCCTTTTTCCTACCGTTCTAGCGGCTTCGTGAAATCGTTGCCCCACTCGTTCCATGAGCCGTCGTAGAGGGCGACGCGCTTGCCGGTGGCCAGTTCGAGGGCGAGGGCGACGGGCGTGGCCGAGACGCCACCGTTGCAGTAGGCAACCACTTCGCGTTCGGCAAGGTCTTCCAGGGGGATGCCTGCGGCGCTGAAGCGCGTGCGTAGCTCTTCAGGACTGGCGTAGGTGTGATCCTCGGCGCTGAGCAGGCTTTGGTAGAAGATATTGTGTGCGCCGGGGATGTGGCCACCGCGCCCGGCGCGTGACTCTTCGCCGTGGAACTCTTTGGCGTTGCGGGCATCAAGCAGGAGCATTGGGGAGTCAAGGGCGGCAAGGATGGCGTCGGCGGTTTTGCGTAGTGCGGGTTGCGGACGGGGCGTGAGGGTGGCCGCTGGGTAGGTGGGTAGCGCACTGCTCATAGGGCGGCCTTCGGCCTGCCATTTCAGGAGGCCCCCGTCGAGAATGCGCACATGCTCGAAGCCGTAGTAGCGCAAGACCCAGAGCAGGCGCCCGGCAAACATAGAGAACCAGTCGTCGTAGGCGACGACGATGCTCTCATCGCCGATGCCGGCGCCGCCCAAGACCTGGGCGATCTTGGCGGGCGGGGCGACCTGTACCAGCACAGGATCGTCGAGATCCACAATATCGTGCGTCCAGTCGAGGTAGATCGCACCGGGCAGATGGCTCGCGGCGTAGTCCTCGTGGCGAGCGGCGTAGTGGGGCTTGGGATCGGTGGGTGGAAGGACAGTGCCACGCATATCAACAATCCGCAGTTGCGGGTGGTCGAGATGCGCGGCCAGCCAGTCGCTACTTACCAACGGGCCGCTAGGTAGGCTGAGCATGGGGTAGAACCTCTTTTAAGAAAATGAGAAGTAGGACATAGGAGATGGGGGCAGTGTAGCATACCTCACACAGGGCAATTGCATCTAGCCGCCCCTCGGCACGGGATCCCAAACGCATAACTTGGTATAATGGCCCTGCGTTCACGTTCCCAACCAAAGTAGGAGGATCTGTCAATGGAGACTGTCATGCCGCCGAGCTACCAGCATGTAATCGTGGAGATTACTGAGCGTCTCGCCTTCGTTACGATGAACCGCCCGACGCGGCGCAACGCGCTCTCGTTGGAGCATATGGAGGAGTTGCTCGACGCCTTTCGTGTCATTGGGCGACGCGGCGATGTGGGCGCGGTAATTCTGCGTGGTGCCGGGCCAGCCTTTTGCGCCGGCCACGATCTGAGCGAAATGACCGGACGCAGCCCCGAGTTTTACCGCCACCTCTTCGATACCTGCGTCGTCTTGATGGAGACGATCCAGGCCATTCCGCATCCGGTGATTGCCCAGATTCACGGCATGGCCACTGCAGCGGGCTGCCAACTTGCCGCCACCTGTGACATCGTGGTGGCCGCAGAAGAGGCGCGCTTCGCCACGCCGGGCGTGCGCATTGGTCTCTTCTGCTCCACCCCGATGGTCGCGCTGAGCCGCGCCGTGCCGCCCAAGAAGGCGATGGAGATGCTGCTCACCGGCGATCCCATCACGGCGGCGGAGGCCCACGCCTTTGGCCTCGTCAATCGCGTCGTGCCAGCCGATCAACTGGAAGAGGCAACCCTCGCCATAGCCAACCAGATTGCCGGCGCCAGCGCTGCCGTGGTCGGCTTGGGCAAACAGGCATTCTACCGTCAGATCAACATGCCGCAGCATCAAGCCTATGCTTACACGAAAGAGGTTATGTCGTTTAACGCCACCTTCGGCGATGCCCAAGAGGGCATCAGCGCCTTCATCGAGAAGCGCGTGCCGAAGTGGAACGAACACTGATGGGGTCAAGCCCCATACGTAGCACGTTACGCCTCCCGGCGGGGTTTCGGCGGAGGCGTAGCCTCCCCCGAAAAACTCTTTTGGGCGTGACCAAAACTTGTGGGAAGGGTGCGCGAGGGAACCTGGTTCCCTCGCATCCTCCCGCTGTCCGGCGGGGTGTGGGGCTTGCCCCACCAGCGGGTTTTAGAATAGGGCCAGACCGCAAGGAGATGCGCTATGCCCAAGACCAATTTTCAGCCTGCGCAGCATGGCTACCCCTTTGTGAACGCCTGGAAACTGCGCCCTGCGGAACAGACACAACTGCGCCAGAGTCTCACGCAGGCCAGCGGCGAGGCGTGTGGCAAATTGGGCAACGACACCTTTGGCCTGTTGCGCTCAATGGTCACGCCCGCGCTCAATACCTGGATCGACAACGCGCTGCCCGACTACTACGGGCTGTGCGGCGGCATGGCCTTCTCGGCTGCCGACCACTTTCGCGCCGGGGTGCCGGTGCCCACCGGCCCCGAACCGTGGCGCACCCCCGACGGCGACGATCCGCAGGAGCGTGCGCTACGCGACTACCTCTGGCGGCGACAGTTGGAGAGCCTACAACCCAACGCCTCA
This sequence comes from Candidatus Viridilinea halotolerans, assembly GCA_003934145.1. Lineage (GTDB taxonomy): Bacteria > Chloroflexota > Chloroflexia > Chloroflexales > Chloroflexaceae > Viridilinea > Viridilinea halotolerans. Next base: position 3,450 of record RSAS01000272.1, read on the forward strand.
GTGCTGCTCTGGTGGATGTTGATGCTGCTGTTGCCCATCCCTGGCGGCGGGCCCAACTGGCTGCGTGATCGCACCCGCGAGCAGGTGCAAAATCTGCCCGCCTTCCTCAGCCACGGCCCTTGGCCCATCTGTTTGATTGGCAGTTCCACCTCGCCCTTCAACAACCACCAAGTGCTTGCCACGGGCATCGAGCAGCACAGCGCCGACCAAGCCACCATCTTCCTCTACGACGCCAACGGCCCTGGCCGCGAGCAGACCATCGAAATTGACCTGCGCGGCGCAGGGGTGCAAGCCACCGAGAGTTGCCCTAGTGCAGAACGCGGCGCGCTACGCGGTTTCTTTTGTATGCACTACGCACCCGCGCCGCCGCCGAGCGGGTTGGGGCTAGGTAAGGAAAAAGGAAATAGGAAATAGCGCAAAAACCACTGTTGACCGTAGGGGCACGGGGCCGCCGTGCCCCTACAGCGCGTTACTTTTGCGCTATTGCGAAATAAGGGAAGCGGAAACTTTAATCTGTCCCTTGCTCGGTTGGCCTTCGCTTGGAGATGCCTCGCTTCCTGGCTGGCGAGGTGCGGGAGGGATGAATGGTTCCTTCCGAGTCCCTAAAGGGAGAAGCCTCTTTTATACATCACCCCCATAGGGGCCAAGAAAGCGATCGCCATCAAAGTGAATGAGGTGTGATGGCGCATCAGCAATCCAGACTTCGGTCTCCCAAGAGATATTACTAAGTTCTTTCTGCAACCCTTTGCGATCCAAGAACGCAGTAACAAAAACGAGACCGACTTTAGCTTGAGTAAAGAGGCGCGACAACTCGTCATGACGTTTGCCATCTATAGGGCCATGCGAGGTGACGGCTTCAATGAGAAAGAGCCAATGACGAGTTGCGTCGTACATGATGACATCAGGCATTTTGCCATGTTCATCAAGCACAACCCCTAGCTCTGCCAACTCATCACGTCTGAAAAGGGCAAACTTCTTGCCGGCATCGCCAACATAGAGTACTTCGCTCTCAGGTGCGAAGCGCGGGCGAAACTCTTCAAGGACCAACTTCACCAGTTCATTTTGACCGCCTGGAGTCAAATAGAGTAACTGACCTTCAGCAATCTGTACGTTTAACATCTTCGCGCTACGCTCGCGGGCGTAGCGCACCCTTAAAGTCTGGATGCTGGCAAGATATTCCTCCAAGTTTGCTTCCCACCCCACCGAACCAAAGCTCTGCAGCAGGGTTAAGAGCCTTGGTTCGATTTGGTAGACCGCTTTGGGTGAGTTGACGGGGCGATCGGGTTGATCAGGATTGGCTAGTACGAAGCCCGCCTCTAGGAGTTGATGCACGGTCTGGCGGCGTACTGTTTCGCGGGTATTGGGCGCATATGTCCGCCCGTAGTGGGTGGCAAAGAACGCCATCATGGGGGTGATGCCACACAACGGTGCCTGGGCTGTCCGCCAGGGGGTGTCTGGCTTTATGTTGAGCAGGGCCAAGAGGGTTAAGGCTGAGCGTTCATTCTGTTGCGCTCGTGGTAATCCCAGGAGTTTCAGCAGATCCAACGCCTCACGGATGCGCTTCTGGATCTGATTTGGATCAGATGTTGCATGCATGCTAAAGACCTCGCGTGCGACGAGTTCGTCAATCTGCGCTTGCTCCATATTGGGTTGCACCAATGTGCCAAGCGCAATAAGTTGTTCACGGCTGGGGTAACGTAGGGTGCGTAAATCGGTTGCATTAACCTGCGTATGGCCATTAAAATGACGAAAAGCGGTGTCTACGAGCGTAGAATTCAGATATGCAGTTAAACCACTTGCAATATCTGGCTTAAGTCCAGCGCCTTGGCAGTGAATGTAGTTCAGATGATTTTCAAAAGCTACCCACTCACTCGCAACTCGATCTGGATGAAAGAGGGTAGCAACGATACGCCGCCGTTCCTCTTTGGCAGAAAAACGTTTAATGAGCACATAAATTTCATTTGGCACAAAAAGAGCTTGGGTGGCCGCAGTGTATACTATGGCATTGGGTTTCTTTCCAGCCTTGGGCCACACAATCTGCCCGTGCTCGCAGTGGGTTGGGTAGAGGAGGGGAACCGTGGCGGTGCTTGGTTCATCGCGCAAGTATTCAGTGGCCCGAAAATCAACGACACGCCCGGTCGAGACAGTTAAGCCGAGATCAGCCAATGTAGCCGTCAGATGCTGCATCTGTGCAACAACCGCTTGGCTTGCTTGGTTCGTCACCAGATGGATGAAGCGTTCCCGATCAGCAGGATGCACCACTTGGGCAAAAGCCACTTCTTGCACCGTCGGCATCTCGTCGCTGGGGCTATGGGCCGTGATAATGTGCAGCGTAGGCTGTTGCACACCCCCAACTATTGCCGTGGTAATAACCGTCTCTTGGAGTACCGCAGCATCACGAAAGGCTTCTTGACGTGTATCGAAGAGATAGAAGCTACGCAATGAGGCATGATCAAGCAGGAATTTACGAAATGGCCGAAAATAGGGGCCGTTACAAAAACTGCGCGGCGTAATCGCTACAAGCTCCCCGTTTGGGCGCAAGAGCTTGATGCAGAGGGCCACAAAGCCTGCGTACACATTGGATACCTCTATGCCAAATTGACTGAGCAGACGCCGTTCGTGCGAGGTTGTCTGAATTTTGCGGTAAGGTGGATTGAGCAGCGCCAGATTAAAATGAGATTCAGGCTGGTCAAACATTGGCGCAAGTTGTTGTGTGGCAAAATGTAAGAAATCATCAACAACCAGCTTGGCTTCAAAAGCAATACCAAACTGCTTGCAGTAGGTTGCACAAGCTGCGAGGGTTGCGGCAAGATAGGGGGTTAGAGCGGCATCAATTTCACATGCTGTTACGCTAATCGTTTCTGGCGGATCTGTGCGCTGGCACAACGCCTCAACTGCAGCAGCCGTGAGGGTGCCAAGACCGGCCCCCGGATCGATCAAATGAACCGCTTGGTGTGGCATCGCGATTAGCCCGGCCATCAAGCGTGCAAGCGGGGCGGGAGTAAAGACTTGACCGAGCGTGCTGCGCCTTGCCGCGTTGGCACCAAGGCGGAGACGTACCAGATCAACTTGTTCAAGGAGTTGTTGTGTTGAAGTGAGCGAAGCCATCAAGGCGCAACCTGTTAGTTATTATTTTTACGTACATTTATTCTAAACCATAACACCTTCTGCTGTCAAGTCCTCTTTTTTCCTTCGTCTGGGCTAGGGCTACGTCAAAGTCGTTGGGGCTGCGCCCCAAACCCCCATTTTTGCTGCTTTTTGGCGGCGAAGCCGCCAAAAAGCAACAAAAAAAGTTTTTCGGGGGAGG
>RSAS01000475.1 GCA_003934145.1 Candidatus Viridilinea halotolerans
AGGCGGTCGCACCGTCGGCTCCGGCGTTGTCACGAAGATTATTGAGTAGGAAGGGGGTGTGCGCGGGAACCAAGTTCCCGCGCAGCCTCCCGCCGTTCGGCGAAGCGTGGGGCGCAGCCCCACAGATTTTGGTCACACCCAAAAAGCTTATTGGGACGGCGCAGCCGCCCCCTCTCTATCGCAGACTATCGCGTAACGAAACCATCCCTTAGAGGAACATCCATGGCCAAGCAAAAAGTGCGCATACGCCTCAAAGCGTATGATCACAAAATCCTCGACCAGTCGGCGCGCCAGATTGTTGATGCCGCCGAACGAACCGGTGCACTCGTTGCCGGACCAGTACCGTTGCCCACCAAAATCGAAAAGTATAGCGTGGTACGTTCGCCCTTCATTGACAAAGACTCGCAAGAACAGTTTGAGATTCGTACACACAAACGACTCATTGATGTGCTTGACCCGAGCCAGCAAACAATTAACGCTTTGATGAAGCTTAACCTGCCCGCTGGTGTGGACATCGAGATTAAGCTGTAGCCTCCTTATCAGCGCCTTCGTGAGCGCCCCGCGCAGAGCGGTCCGTCAGGCACTCGCAGATCACCTTAAAATCAGCGCTCGATGGCACAAAAATAGTCGGTGTGAACGAAAATTTGAAAAGGCAGCCGCTGCGCTCGACGCACGCTGCGGAGGTAACAGTATGGTACATGGAATGTTAGGTCGGAAGGTTGGCATGACGCAGGTCTTTACCCCCAAGGGTGAAGTCGTGCCGGTCACGGTGATTAACGCCGGACCCTGCGTTGTGACCCAGGTGCGCGTGGCTGAGCACGATGGCTACGATGCCGTTCAGCTTGGCTTCGAGCAGGTTCCGGCACGTAAGCTCACGAAGCCCCAGCAGGGCCACCTTAAAGCGGCGGGTACGCTGGTGCGCATTCTGCGCGAGTTTAGCGCCGATAACCCCCAGGAGCATACGGTTGGTGATGTGATTAACGTCGAACTCTTCGCCCCGGGTCAGAAGGTTGATGTCTCGGCCAACTCTAAGGGTCGCGGCTTCGCCGGTGTGGTCAAGCGCCACGGCTTCCGTGGTGGCCCCAAGACCCACGGCCAGAGCGATCGTCATCGTGCCCCCGGCTCCATTGGTGCCGGTACGACGCCTGGCCGCGTCTGGAAGGGCCAGAAAATGGCTGGCCGTATGGGGGGCAAGCGCATCACCGTGCAGAACCTTGAGGTCGTCGAGGTACTGCTCGAAAAGAACCTCATCCTGGTGAAGGGCTCCGTCCCCGGTGCCCGCAACGGCCTCGTGCAGATCCGCAAGGCAGTCAAGGGCTAGGGGAAAAAAGACATGCAGACGACACTTTATAACCAAAATGGTGAGCAGGTCGGAATGATCGAGCTCAACGACTATATCTTCGGCATTGAGCCGAATGTCTCGGTGATGCACCAGTATGTGCTGATGCAGGCCTCCAATGCACGCCTGGGTACGCAAAGCACCCGTGGCCGTGGTGAGGTCAAGGGCAGTTCGCGCAAGCTTTATCGCCAGAAGGGCACCGGGCGGGCGCGCCAAGGCACTATTCGCGCCCCGCATCGTATGGGTGGTGGTGTTGCCCACGGCCCCCACCCCCGCTCTTATCGCGTCAGTATGCCGCGCAAGATGCGCCGTCTCGCCGTACGCTCGGCCCTCTCAGCTAAACATGCCGCCCAGCAAATCCACTTCCTCGATAGCATCAACTTCGAACGCCCGCGCACCAAGGATGCGGTGGCGCTGCTGAACGCGTTGGGTATCGCGGGCAAGGCGCTGATCGTTGTGGATAGCAAGAGTGAGCAGAACCAGATCGTCCAGCGTTCGGCCAACAACTTGCCTAAAGTGAAGACGCTCCTCGCGAGCTACCTGAACGTGCGCGATCTCCTGCACCACGACCACATCGTTATGCCCCAAGCTGCGCTTGGCGTGATTGAGGGCATTTTGGGTGCCGGTGCTCCTGCACCTGCCAGTGAGGAGGAGTAACCCGATGCCTACGCCACATCAGATTATCGTGCGTCCGCTAATCACCGAAAAGAATACTAACCTGATGCAGGAAAATAATAAGTATTCCTTTGAGGTCTTACGCAACGCCAGCAAGCCTGAAATTAAGCGGGCAATTGAGTTCATCTTTGATGTTTCGGTTGAAAAGGTGCATACCATGAACGTTCGTGGCAAACTCAAGCGCCGTGGCCGGGAGACCGGCTACACGCGTGAGTGGAAGAAGGCGATCGTTACCCTCGCACCGGGCGACAGTATCGGAATCTTCGACAGTTAACGTTGCGCCACTGCGGCGGCGGGGGTGCGGGGGCATGACCCTCGCGAGCAACCACTGCGGCGGCGGGGGTGCGGGGGCATGGCCCCCGCGAAAATCACCCCACGAAACTCAAGCGCAGCGCGCAACCATCCCTAAACGGAGTAAGCCATGGGTGTTCGTAAGTACAAACCAACTTCGGCGGGCCGACGCAACATGTCGGTTTCGACCTTTGATGAACTGACCAAGAAGCGCCCTGAGCCGCGGCTCATTGAGCCGTTGCGCAAACAAGCCGGGCGCAACAATCGTGGGCGCATCACGACGCGCCATCGTGGCGGCGGTCACAAGCGCTTCTATCGTATTATTGATTTTAAGCGCAATAAATTCGGCGTTCCCGGTAAGGTGCAGGCGCTTGAGTATGATCCCAATCGCTCTGCCCGCATTGCACTGGTGGCTTACGCCGATGGCGAGAAGCGCTACATCATTGCGCCCGTGGGCCTCAAAGTCGGCGATGTGCTTGGCAATGGCCCCGATGCCGACATTCGCGTGGGTAACGCGATGCCCCTCAGTTCCATCCCGCTTGGTACCCAGATCCATAACATCGAATTGGAAATTGGCCGTGGCGGTGTGTTGGTGCGTAGCGCCGGTACCTCCGCCCAGCTCATGGCCAAAGAAGGTGACTACGCTACGCTGCGTATGCCCTCCGGTGAGATGCGTCAGATCCATATCCGCTGTATGGCTACTATTGGCCAAGTCGGCAACCCCGATCATCAGAATGTGCGCATCGGCAAGGCCGGACGCTCGCGCTGGCTCGGTCGCCGCCCCACCGTTCGTGGTACCGTTATGAATCCCCGTGACCATCCCCACGGCGGTGGTGAGGGTCGCGCACCGATTGGGATGAGTACCCCCAAGACAAAGTGGGGCAAGCCCGCTCGCGGTGTCAAGACGCGCAACAACAAGCGCAGCGACCGTTTCATCATTCGTCGGCGCAAGCCCTAGTGTGCGGGGCCTGCGAGTGGCCCCATTGGGCGATAGGCAGTAGATCCCTTGTGGATACCGCCTATCGCCTAAGCTACGTATCTTCAGGAGGCTAGAAGCTATGTCCCGTTCGTCCAAGAAGGGACCGTACGTTGATATCAAGCTGCTTGAGCGTGTCGAGAACATGAATCGTGGCACTGAGAAGCGCGTACTGCGCACATGGTCACGAGACTCGACCGTCTTCCCGCAGATGATTGGCCATACGATTGCGGTGCATGATGGCCGTCGTCACGTTCCTGTCTATATCACCGAAAATATGGTTGGCCATAAGCTTGGTGAATTCGCCCCCACGCGCCTCTTCCGTGGCCACGGTGGCAAAAAGGCCGATAAGCGCGGTAAGATGAAGTAAGTTTGCTCAGACATTGTGGGCAGGGTGCGCGAGGGAACATGGTTCTCTCAGCCCGGCAAGGGTGCGTGAGGGAACCAGTTCCCTCGCCTCCGATAAGGGCGCACGCGGGAACCAGTTCCCGCGTAACATCCCTCAAATAGAGTAAGAAATGACAATGGAAGTAAAAGCTGTTACGCGCTATGTGCGCATCTCACCACTCAAGGTGCGCCTGGTGATGGATGTCGTGCGCGGCATGCCCGTCAGCAAGGCACTCGCTACGCTCACCTATATGCCCCAAAAGGCAGCCCGTGAGGTGGCTCAGACGATTAAGTCGGCGGCGGCTAATGCGGAGCACAACTTTGATCTCGACCGCGATGCGCTCGTTATTAAGCGTATCTACGCCGATCAGGGGCCGGTGCTCAAGCGCTTTATGCCCCGTGCTCGCGGGATGGCAAACCGCATTCGCAAGCCCACCACCCATATTACGGTGATTGTGGACGATGGTTCTGGCTATTAGGCTGCCCGCTAACGAGGAGGCACACTTTTGGGACGCAAAGTTCATCCGATCGGCTTTCGCCTCGGCTACATCAAAGATTGGCAGTCGAAGTGGTTTGCCGAACGTGAGACCTATACCATCCAACTCCACGAAGATCTGGCGCTGCGCAAGCTGATCGCCAAAGAGTTGGCCAACGCTGGCGTTTCGCGCATCGAAATCGAGCGCTCGGCGAACAAGATCGAAGTGACGGTCTATACCGCGAAACCCGGTATTGTCATCGGGAAGCGTGGCGCGAACGTTGACAATCTGAAGATTGCCCTCGAAAAGCGCACCGGCAAGAAGATTAAGCTCAATATCCAAGAAATCCATCAGCCTGAGCTTGATGCTCAACTGGTCGCGGAGAGCATCGCCGAGCAGATTAACAAACGCGTCAGCTACAAGCGGGCAATGAAGCAGGGTGTCCAGCGCGCTATGCGCCTCGGTGCCCAAGGGGTGCGTATCAAGTGTTCGGGCCGCCTCGGTGGGGCCGAAATGTCGCGCATCCAGAGTGAAAGCGATGGCCGCGTGCCGCGCCATACGCTGCGTGCTGATATTGACTACGCTACCGTTCATGCCCACACGACCTATGGCCGGATTGGGGTGAAGGTCTGGATCTATAAGGGTGAAGTCTTCCCCGATCAACTCGGGAAGGCTCAGGTTGAGCAGCAGGTTGCTGCGCCCGAGCGCAATGAGCGCAGTGAGCGTGGTGAGCGCCGTTCGCGGAGAGGGGATCATGCTTCTTCCTAAGCGCACCAAGTATCGTAAGATGCAGAAGGGCCGCAGCGAGGGACTCTCCTATCGTGGCAATAGTGTCGCTTTTGGTGAGTATGGCCTCATGGCCCTTGAGCCGGTCTGGATTACGAGCCGCCAGATCGAAGCCGCTCGACGTACCATTACTGGCTACGTCAAGCGTGGTGGTAAGGTCTGGATTCGGATCTTCCCCGATAAGCCCGTGACCCAAAAGCCTGCCGAGACCCGCATGGGTGGCGGGAAGGGCAGCGTAGACCATTGGGTCGCCGTGGTGAAGCCCGGACGGGTGCTGTTCGAACTGGGCGGCGTCCGCGAAGAGTTGGCCATGGAGGCGCTGCGCCGCGCCGCTCAAAAGCTGCCAATTCAGTGCAAGATTATCGGACGTGATGATGTGGAGCCGGAGGTACACAGTGGCGACAGCGAGTGAACTGCGCAACCTGGACGATGAGGCGCTGCGCGAGCAGTTGCAGGGGTGCTATGAAGAACTGTTCAACCTCCGCTTTCAGAAGGTGACCGGCAGTGTCAATAACACCGCCCGCCCTCGCCAGGTCAAGAAAGATGTTGCACGGATCAAGACGATTCTGCGTGAGCGTGCGCTGGCTCAGGAGTTAAGATGATGACAGAGGCTCAGCAGCCGGCTGTGCGCAAAACCCAAAAGGTTGGGCGTGTGGTCAGCGATAAAGCAGACAAGACCATTGTGGTTGCGGTGGATTACCTGAAGCCGCATCCGCTCTACCGCAAGATTATCCGCAAGACGAGTAAGTTTCACGCCCACGATGAGGATAACACCTGCAAGGTGGGTGATGTCGTGCGCATTGAAGAGACCCGCCCCGTTAGCCGTTTGAAGCGCTGGCGTGTGGTTGAAATCATGCAGCGCGGCGAGGAGTAAGCGTTATGATCCAGCCCCAAACTCGCTTGAAGGTTGCCGATAACACCGGGGCCAAAGAGATCATGTGTATTCGTGTCCTCGGTGGCTCGGTGGTGCGCTATGGTCGTGTTGGCGATGTCATCGTCGCTAGCGTCAAGCAGGCCGCCCCGGGTGGCTCGGTGAAGAAGGGCGAAGTGGTGCGTGCGGTGATCATTCGGACGGCCAAAGAGTATGGTCGCACTGATGGTTCCCATATCCGCTTCGATGATAATGCCGCCGTCATTATCGGCAAAGAGAATAATCCTCGGGGTACGCGCATCTTTGGCCCGGTGGCGCGTGAATTGCGCGAAAAGCAGTTCATGCGGATCGTGTCGCTCGCGCCTGAGGTTCTGTAGGGTCTTGCCCCGCAAGGGCGACCACGCCAGTAGGGAATAGCTATGCACGTCAAGACTGGGGACGAAGTCCTCGTGATCGCCGGTAAAGATAAGGGCCGTCGGGGAAAGATCAAGATTTCGATCCCCAGCGCCCGCCGCGTGGTCGTTGAAGGACTCAATATCGCAAAGCGCCACATGAAGCCCCGTGGCCGTGGCAAACCCGGTGGCATCATTGACATCGAGGCGTCCCTTGATGTTTCCAATGTGATGCTTATCTGCCCAAGCTGTGGACGGGCCTCGCGCACCGGCCACCGCTTTTTGGAAGAGACCGATCACAAAGGCCGCCAGCGCAAGGTGCGTTTCTGCAAGGCCTGTGACGCCGCCATCGATACGAAGAAGAAGTAGAGCCAGTCGAATGGGTAGCTTGTACCTCTACCCGTTACGCTGGTCTTAGTGTAAGACCTCAGGGCCGGAGGCTCATGGCCCACGCCCCCTCCTAGCCCCTGGAGAAGAACCATGCCAGTCCGTCTACGTGAAAAGTATCAGCAGGAGATTGTACCTGCCCTGATGCAAGAGTTTAACTTCACTTCGGTGATGCA
>RSAS01000447.1:0-5101 GCA_003934145.1 Candidatus Viridilinea halotolerans
GACCTGTGAGGTCTTATTTGAAACGTATTGGGCCATGCCCCCGAACCCCCGCCGGTTCATGGGCGGACAGAAAACGTGTGCGTTGCCCGCAAGAACCGCATTGCAACGCCAAGAATCTCGATGCCTTCCCCCCCTCTCCCGCGTTGCGGGAGAGGGGGCAGGGGGTGAGGGCCATCCGTGGCTTCCCCATCACCTACTCGTGGCTCCTAAGATTCAATGTTCTGCCCGCCGTTAAACCCCCGCCGAGGGGGAATTTTTCGGGGGCCTGGCCCCCGAACCCCCGCTGGGGGGCGGTTGCGCCGCCAACGCGCAAGAAAGGGGGCGCAGCCCCCAAGCCCCGCCGGAGAGCTTACAAGGAGAAAAATTCTCAATGACCGACCGATACCAGAAGTCCAAAGAGCTTTTTGCCGCCGCGCAGCGTGTCATTCCGGGCGGGGTCAACTCGCCGGTGCGGGCGTTTCGTGGGGTGGGTGGTACGCCCATTTTTTTTGCCAAGGGTGAGGGCCCCCGCTTGACTGATGTGGATGGCAATAGCTACCTCGACTATGTGCTTTCGTGGGGGCCGTTGCTCTTGGGCCATGCCCATGCAGCGGTGAACCAGGCGATTAGTGCGCAGGTGGTGCTGGGGGCGAGTTTTGGTGCGCCCACCGAGCAGGAGACGACGCTGGCCGAGCAGGTGATTGGCTTGGTGCCTTCGATTGAGCAGGTGCGTTTCGTCAATTCGGGTACCGAGGCGACAATGAGTGCGCTGCGGTTGGCGCGCGCTTTCACCGGGCGCGAAAAAATCCTGAAGTTTACGGGTTGCTACCACGGCCACGCCGATATGCTGCTGGTGCAGGCTGGCTCTGGTGTGGTGACGCTGGGCCTGCCCGATAGCCCCGGCGTCACGGCGGGGGCGGCGGCGGGCACGCTGACGGCGGAGTACAACGATCTTGCGGCGGCGCAGGCGATCTTTGCGGCGCAGGGCAGCGAGATTGCGGCGATCATTGTCGAGCCGATTGCGGCCAATATGGGCTTTGTGCTGCCGGAACCAGGCTATTTGCAGGCGCTCTGCGATCTGGCCCACGCCCACGGGGCGCTCTTCATTCTTGATGAAGTGATGACTGGCTTCCGTGTGTCGCCCGGCGGTGCCCAGGTGCATTGGGGGCTCAAGCCCGACCTGACCTGTTTGGGTAAGGTGATTGGTGGTGGCTTGCCGGTGGGTGCCTATGGCGGGCGGCGCGACATTATGCAGCACGTTGCACCCGCCGGGCCGATGTACCAGGCGGGTACGCTCTCGGGCAACCCCTTGGCCATGGCCGCGGGGAGCGCCATGCTCCAGACCGCTTTCACGCCGGTGGAGGGCAAAACGCCCTTTGCGCATGCGGTGGCGATGGCGGAGACATTGGCCAATGGTATACGTGCGCTCGGTGAGGAGTTGGATATTCCGTTGCAGGTGGGCCAAGTGGGAACGATGTTTGGCTTCTACTTCCTGCGTGAAGCAGGCATGCACGTCACGAGCTATGCCGAAGCGAAGCAGATGGTGGATGCCGAGCGTTACGCCCGCTTCTTCTGGGCCATGTGCGAACGCGGCGTCTACTTGGCTCCGTCGCAGTTTGAGGCGGGCTTTCTCAGCGCCGCCCACAGCCCCGCCGACGTGGCGCAGACGCTCGATGCAGTGCGTGAAGCGTTGCAGAGCTAGTGACGAGTGACGAGTGACGAGTGACGAGTGACGAGTGACGAGTGACCGGCTCGTCACTTGTTTATAAACTAGAAGCTTTCGTAAAGTGCTATAATAGCGGTGATTGAGGCAACTTCGCCGCATCAATACCCCCAAAATGTGCCGGTTAGGGTGCGCGAGGGAACATGGTTCCCTCGCAGCCTTCCTCCGTCCGAAGGGGTGTAGGGCACCGCCCTACAGAAAGAAAGAAGGGGGTCTGGGGCGCAGCCCCAGCAGCAGGGTTTGGGGCGCAGCCCCCGAAGATCTCTTTTTCTTTCGTTTTGGCGGCGAAGCCGCCAAAACGAAAGAAGAAAAGAAGGAGTCCTTCTATGCCGCCAAAGGCACAATTCATCCGTGAAGACGGCTTGTACCATTCATTTTGTGGCCTGGTGAGTGTTGGTTGGTTGTATCAGAAGATCAAGGACAGTTTTTTCCTCATCCTTGGCACCCATACATGTGCACATTTGCTGCAAAATACGCTGGGGGTGATGATCTTCGCCCGTCCGCGTTTTGCGGTGAGTCTCTTGGAGGAGGGCGATCTCTCGGCGGCACAGCCCAGCATTGCTGAGCAGATCGAGGAGATCAAGCGCGAGCATAAGCCCTCGGTGATCTTTTTGCTCTCGTCGTGTACGCCTGAGGTGATGAAGGTTGAGTTCGAGGGTTTGGCCCACTCGGTGAGTACGGCGGAGACGCCGGTGCTCTTTGTGCCTGCTTCGGGTTTAGACTTTACCTTTAGCCAGAGTGAAGATTCGGTGCTACAGGCGTTGTTGCCCTTCTGCCCCAAGGCACCGCCCGAAGATAAGCGGGTGGTCTTTTTGGGCTCGGTAAATGATGCGATTGGCGATGATTTCCTGCTGGAAGCGCAGAAACTCGGTATTCCGGTGGCGGGCTTTTTGCCGGCCAACCATTTCCACGAGTTGCCACCGATTGGCCCCGGGACGATCATTGCGCCGTTGCAGCCCTTTTTGCCCAAGGTGGCAAATTTGTTGATGAACGAGCGCGGCGCGACGATTCTTTCGTCGCTCTTTCCCTTTGGCCCTGATGGCTGTCGCGCCTTCTGGGAGGATCTGGCGGCTCACTTTGGGCTGAAGGTTGATCTGGCGGAGCGCGAGGCGCAGGCGTGGGCGCGCATCAGTGAGCATACGGCGCTGCTGAAGGATAAGAAGGTCTTTTTCGCCTCGGATACGCTGCTGGAATTGCCGTTGGCCCGCTTTGCGCGCGCCGCTGGAGCAAATGTGGTTGAGTGTTCGACGCCGCATATCAATCGGCGCTTCCATGCCCGCGAGTTGGAACGGCTCGAAGGGGTGCGCTTGGTGGAACAGGCCAACTTCGAGCGCCAACTGCGTAGCATGGCCGATGATCAGCCCGATCTGGTGATCTCCAACATTATTACCGCCAATCCACTGACGGGGCATGGCATCGTGGCCAAATGGGGCACCGAGTTCATCTTCTCGCCCATTCACGGCTGGGCAGGCGTCAATACGCTCGTGGGACTCTTCACCCGCGTGATGCGCCGCCGCGCCAAGCTCGATACCATTGCCCTGGATCCGGTCTGGACGGCGGGGGTGATGCCGAGCATGCCCGAGGGCGAGTTTAAGTTGTAGAGGAGCGGATCAATGCGTCTAGCCTACTGGATGTACGAGGGTACCGCTCACCATGGCGTGGGGCGGATTACCAACTCGATGCGCGGTGTCCACGCGGTCTTCCATGCGCCGCAGGGCGATGATTATGTAACCACCATTTTTACCATGCTGGAGCGCACGCCCGGCTTCCCGCGCATGACAACGAGTGTGGTAAATGGGAATGATCTGATTCGGGGGACGATTCGCCTGCCGGAGACGTTGAAGCAGGTTGCGGAGGCGCATAAGCCGGAGTTGATCGTCGTGGTCGCCTCCTGTTCGACGATTCTTTTGCAGGAGAATCTGGAGATTACGGCGAATTCGGTGGGGTTGGATTGTGATATCGTGATCTATGATGCCAATCCCTATCGCATGCAGGAGACCGGCGCGGCGGATGGGCTCTTTACGGAACTAGTGAAGAAGTATGCGACGACGCAGCCCTTGACGGCGCAGCCGAGCGTGAATATTCTTGGCCCTTCGTCACTTGGCTTCCATGCTCGTCACGACCTGATCAGCCTGCGCCGCATCATGAAGGCGCTTGGCGTCGAGGTGAATGTGGTGGCCCCGTGGGGCGCGTCGGTGGACGATCTGCGCCGCCTGCCCGCCGCGTGGCTCACCATTGCGCCCTACCGCGAGCTTGGCACCCAGGCGGCCAAATATCTGCAAGAGCAGTTTGGTACGGCGACGTTGCTGGAAGCCCCGATTGGCGTCCAGCCCACCTTGCGCTGGCTGGAGGCGCTGGTGGCAGGGCTCAATGCCCGTGGGGAGCAGGCGGGTGTGGCGACCAAGGTGACGATGCCCCCGCTGACGGCCTTTTCGCTCGACGGCATGTCGGCCCCCTCCAATGTACCCTGGTTTGCGCGCACCGCCGACATGGAGAGCTTTGCGGGCAAATCGGCGTTTGTCTTTGGCGATGCGACCCACACCGTCGGCATGACCAAGTTTCTCGCCGATGAGTTGGGCATGCCGATTGTGGGCGCGGGCACCTACTTGCTCAAAGAGGCCGCTTGGGTGCGTGAGCAACTGGCAGATTACGTCAAGCCAGAGGATTTCTTGGCGACCGACGAGTTCCAGCAGGTGGCGGAGCGCATCGCGGAGCTACGCCCCGAGTTGGTGTGTGGCACGCAGATGGAGCGCCACACCGGGCGACGACACGGCCTGAACGTGATGGTCATTTCGCAGCCGACCCACATCGAGAATCATCTCTTGGCCTATCGTCCCTTCTTGGGCTTCGACGGGGCCGACGTGATCGCCGATGAGGTCTACACCACCTGTACGCTTGGCATGGAGAAGCACCTGATCGACATGTTTGGCGATGCCGGGCTCGACGAGGTGGAGCAGGCACCGTCGGTGGCGAGCAACGGCCATGCGGCGAGCAACGGCCACAGCGCCGACCCCGCGCAGGTCGCGCAACCGGCGCTAGCGGCGGCGGGTGCAGGCGCAACCGCCGTAGTCAACCCCGTCTGGACACCCGAAGCGGAGGCGACCTTGAAAAAGGTACCCTTCTTCGTGCGCAACAAAGCACGCGGCAATATCGAGAAATACGCCCGCGAACGCGGCATTGCGACCATCACTGCCGAAGTCTTTTTGGCAGGGAAAGAACATTTGGGGGCGTAGGAGTTCGGGGTTCGGGGTTCGGGGTTCGGGGTTCGGGGGCTTGGCCCCCGAAGAATCCCCCCTTCCGGCGGGGGGCGGGGGCCATGCCCCCGCAAACACACCCTTCCGGCGGGGGGGCGGGGGCCATGCCCCCGCAAACACACCCTTCCGGCGGGGGGGCGGGGGC
>RSAS01000447.1:5201-6732 GCA_003934145.1 Candidatus Viridilinea halotolerans
CATGCCCCCGCAAACACACCCTTCCGGCGGGGCCGCAGGCCCCCACTAATGCGCGCATGGGGGGCGGCGTAGCCGCCCAGCAGGGCTATGGTAGAATGGCAAAGCCCATGAGAAACCCAAAGTCTAGAAAACAGCCATGACGACCACGACCGTCCGTCCGCTCCACGAGATCGCGTTACTCTCGCAGGCGGAGCGCTTCAAAGGGCGCCCAAAGCTCTGTAGCGACTGCGGCATCTGCGGGGGTGAGTTGCGGCCCAAGATGGCCCAGGCTTGTGTTTTTGTACACAACAAGCACGAGGAACTGGAACTGAAGTTGCACGGACGCAACCGTCGCGATGGCGACGAGTTGCTTTTTGGTATTTCACAGGCGATCCAGATTGTGCGCATGCGTCCGGTGAATTATGAGGCGCAGTGGAGCGGGATCGTCACAACGCTGGGGGCAATGCTGCTGGAACGCGGCTTGGTAGAGGGCGTGATTTGCACCCACACTGCCCCTGGCACACGTTGGGCCCCGTTGCCGGTGTTGGCGCGCACGCCGGAGGAAGTACGCGCCAGCGCGGGGAATAAGCCCTGCATCTCGCCCAATCTGGAGATTCTCGACCAGGTGCGGGCGAGTGGCTTAAAGCGCATCGCCTTCATCGGCACAGGCTGTCAGGTTCACGCCCTCCGCGCCCTTGAGGACGAATTGGGCCTTGAACGCCTCTATGTGATCGGCATTCCCTGCACCGATAACACCTCGTACCCCGATCTGCTGCGCTTCCTGAAGGTGGCCTCCAAGTCGCCCGAAACGGTAGTACACCAAGAGTTCATGCAGGATTTTCGCGTCTGGTTCCGTCACGAAGACGGCACGATCGAGAAGGTCAACTTTGTTGATCTTGACGTGAGCAGCCTAGGTGGCGAACGGGCGATGTTCCCGGCGGCCTGCATGAGTTGCTTCGACTACCAGAATGGGTTGACCGATCTGACGGTAGGCTACCTGGGGGCACCCTTGCCACCGGAAGAGCGTTGGCAGTGGATGTTTGTGCGCACCGAGCGCGGCGCGGAACTATTTGAGATGTTGCGCCCGCAGTTGGAACTGGGCGAACGCAGCGAGGGCGGCAATCGTCGCCCGGGCATTGCCGCCTACGTCGGGATGCTGCGCCGCCCGAAGAAACGTCCAGCGGCACCCGTGCGCAAGTTCGTAGCCTGGATGCAGCGCAACAAAGGCCCCAAAGGGCTCGAGTTTGCACGCAGCGTGATCGAACAGAAACTGCTGCGCAACCTCGTCTTTGTGCGCGACCAGCATGGTCGCCTCGAGCGGCGCATCGTACCGGGCTACGTCTACCGGGCGTTGGAATACACCGCCGAGGTGTACGAAAAGGAATTTGAGCGCCCATTGAAGCCCTAAGGGTGCGCGAGGAAACCGGGTTTCCTCGCGTGCTCCCGCTGCCCGTCGGGGGTGCGGGGGCATGGCCCCATGCGCATTAACTTAGGCTTGGGCATGGCCCCCAAGAACACACCCTTCCGGCGGGGGGGCGGGGGCATGGCCCCC
>RSAS01000538.1 GCA_003934145.1 Candidatus Viridilinea halotolerans
CTGGAGATTCAGGCGCAGCGCGACGATGCGTTTACCGAGCGCATGTTTTGCTACCGCATGCGCCCAGTATGCAGGATCAAGCGGCACTGGCGAGTGGCGACGATTTCTGCTATGGTCTGGTGCGGGCCACCATACGTGATGCCGGGTTGCAAGGTTTGCACCTGCCCGCCACGCAGCGCGACGCCTTTCTGCGCAACCCCTACGCCGCGCTGCAAGATTGGCTCGATGGCGCACTGCCCCGTTTGGGTTCGCGCCGCCTGCTCATCTGTCTCGATGAGGTCGAGAAGTTGGGCGCGGCGATTGCGGCGGGCAAGCTGGAACTGGCCATTTTCGATCAGTTGCGTGAACTGATCCAGCACAGCGAGCTCGCCTTCCTCTTTTGCGGCGGCGTGCAGCACTTCAGCGAGCTTGGCCCCAACTGGAGCAGCTAGGGAAGCGGAAAATTTTAAGTACCCCAGTAGCCTGTCATGCTGAGCGCAGCGAAGCATCTCTCCTCACCGACAAGAGACCCTTCGCTGCGCTCAGGGTGACAAAACTTTTGTTTCTCACAGGCCACTGGCCCGCGGGCCATTTCGTACTCAGGGTGACAAAGCAACGGAGCAATCAACAAAATCCGCTTCCCCTACTTCATCAGTGTGCGCCCGCTCGCCATTGGCTACCTCGCGCCCAGCGACGCTCACAGCCTCTTGACCGAGCCGCAGCGCGGCGAAGCCTTTGCGCTGCGCTACGCCGAGGGCGTGGTGGCGCAGATCATCGCCCTGACCCGCGGCCAACCCTGTCTGCTGCAACTAGTCGGCTACGCCCTTGTTAATGCGGCCAACCAACGCAAAATATGGCGGGTCAGCCCGGACATGTTGGAGGCCGCGCTGCCCCAAGCCCTCAACAACGGTGCCTTCTACTTCGACGACCTCTGGCGCAACCAGGTGGGCAGCAGCCCCAGTGAAGTCGCGGCGGGCCAAGCGATTCTATGCGCCCTCGCCCATGGGCAGCCCCTACCCGCCCTCGCAACCGACGCAGCCCAAGCAGCCCTGCGGCGCATGCAGCGCTACCGCATCATCGAACCGCACAACGGTGGCTACGTGATCGAAGTGCCACTCGTAGCGCGTTGGGTGCGTGAATTCAGCGAGGGGTAGGTATTTCCCTGGATGGTTTCAGAAAGCGGGATGTTGCCTTACAATCTTGCGAGGATGCGTGAGGCGAAGAGGTGATGGCATCGCATCCTCGCGTCCTCGCATCTTCGCATCTTCGCATCTTCGCGTCCTCGCATCCTCGCATCCTCGCGTCCTCGCGTCCTCGCATCCTCGCATCCTCGCGTCCTCGCGTCCTCGCATCTTCGCATCCTCGCATCTTCGCATCTTCGCATCCTCACGTCCTCGCGTCCTCGCATCCTC
>RSAS01000506.1:0-5485 GCA_003934145.1 Candidatus Viridilinea halotolerans
GTAGGTGAGCGCCTGGGTGGCGAGGAACGCCAGCGGCGTCTGGTTAGTGGCGCTCTTGATGGCGTTGGGCTGGTACCCGGCGGCGACAAAGGCAAAGAGATTGTCGAGGGTGGCACCCGCATCGGAGGCCGCGCCCAAACTGGGCCAGCCGCCATCGTCGTTCTGGCGCGCCTTGAGGTAGGCCAGGGTGCGTTGGCCACGCACCAGCGGGGTCATGAAGATCGGCTGATCGGTGAGGCCATAGAGCGCCTCGATGGTCGAGAAGGCGTTGACGTAGCCGCCCCCGATGGCACCGTTCGCTTGCTGCAAGCCAAGCAGCGCCGTCCGCGGATTGGTGCCGCTGGTGGCCCAGGTCGTCTCAATGGGCGTATAGCCCGCGGTCGCCAGGGCGTTGATACTCCAGCCGGTGCTATTGGCCGGCTCGCTGCCCTCGGCATCGCCCCAAAGGGCGGTACGCAGATTCTGGCGAGCGTCCAGAAAGGCGAGCGCCTGCTGAATGGGCGCAGCCGTCGGCAGCACATTGCCGCTGCCGAGCAGGGCAACGATGGCGTAGCCAGTGGTGTCGACACTATTGCCCCAACTGCCATTGGCCATTTGCTGCGTAGTCAGCCATGTGGTGGCTTGGGCGGGAATGGGCTGGCCCGCCGCAACGAGGCCGATGATGGCGAGGCTCTGGTTGACCGGATTGGCGCTACCGGAGGCAAACTGGGCCGTCGCGGTGGTGCTGTAGGTGCCGGTCGCCGCGTGGTAGCTACTGTTCAACCGTTCTACCAGATCGTGGCCGCCGAAGGCGTGCGGGTCGGCGTCGCCCGCCGCGACCGCCGCCAGCACGAGGCCGGTGCGTCCGGGCAGGAGCTTGGCGTCTTCGATGAGGCCATTGGCGAAGATGTAGTCGCGCAGACCTGTTGCGAGAAAATCGAGCGGCGCTTTGCCTGCGCTATGGGTAAAATTGGTCACCGGATAGCCTACGGCATTGAGGGCCAAAACGAGGCGGGCGGTGCCACCCATATCGGCGGCCCCAAAACCAAAGGCGTCAATGCCGCCATCGGCCAGTTGCTGCGTGCGCAGGTAGGCGATTGCTTTAGCGATAGCCGCATCTTGGTAGAAGGGGAAGGTGGTCGCCAACGGCGCGTTGGCAGCGGGCGTCGCTTGGTGCGCCGCGACGGGGGCAAACCAGAGGCTTAACGTCAGCATGGCGAGCAGCAATCCGCTCAGCAAGCGGAGGGGTACGTGGTGGGTGGACATCGTTAGATGCTCCTTACTTTGGAGATGAAGGTCAATAGGCGTAGCGCCAACAAAAAAACCCCAACTTCTCATACGAAGTGGGGCAAAACAGTGATCAAAGCGGCCAGCAGCACTTTAGGGGCCACGGATCATGTTCTTCCTCCCTAGCTCGAGAAGGATCGAAACAGACACGTCGTGGTAGGCATCCTGGCTTCTGGCAATCTACCAGTTACAGTTGCGGCACAGCGCTGGACTTGCACCAGCTTCCACCTTTACACCCTAGCATCCGGGCTTTCGGGATACCGCGACGGTATGAAATTTGCGAAGGTACGACCTAGCGGGGCTGATTATAGCATATCTTTTTGTGGCGCTTTGGCGGCTGCGCCGCCAAAACGCCACAAAAGGGGATTTGCGGGGGCGGCTGTGGCTACGCCGCCCCATACGCATTAACTTAAGGGGCCTGCGGCCCCTTAAACCCCGCCGGAAGGGGGAAATTTTTCGGGGGCCAAGCCCCCACGCCCCCACCAGCAGGGGCGGCTGCGCCGCCAAAACGCCACAAAAGGGGATTTGCGGGGGCGGCTACGCCGCCCCCGCGCCCCCACGAAAAGCGACATACTTGGCCAAATAGGGCAGACCAACCTCCAGCAGCTTGCCAAAAGCCGCCTCAACTTGAGGCAATACCAACACCTCTGTCTCTGCTTGTGTGAGTGGTGTGAGGGATGCTTGCAGTTGCGCACTGGTCAGGGCGACGGTAAAAGGTTTGATCACCCACCAAGGATCGCTCTCTGTCCAGAGTTGGGGCAAACGCATGAGGTATTCAGGCTGTGCAAACTCCTTATGGTCTGGGGTTGGGAGGTTAAGCAACGGCACTACGCCCGTTTCCGGGTACTTGCCGTAGATAGACCAGCCAAGCAGGAGCGTGAATTCATCGTAGTCTTTTGGGCTTGGACTTAACACAATCCAGCAACAGAGTGACTCGTCAATTCTGTTGCAAAAGGCACGCTCGCCTGGCCAGCAATACGAAGATGTAACCTTCTCTGGGTGGAATTGTGGAACCAGCGTCTGCATTTTTTTGGAAAATGAGGTGCGTAAGGCTTTGCTGAATTCTTTGCGCATGGGTGCTATTTTACCATGCTATACTCAGTCAGATAAAGAATCGCAAAGGGGCGGGCGAAGCCCTTCCCCGAAAACCCTACCCATTCTGCTCTATGAAGAAAGCCTATGAATACATTACTGCCCGGTTCACCCTATCCGCTTGGTGCGACGTGGGACGGCGCTGGTGTCAATTTTGCGCTTTTTGCTGAGAACGCTAGCGGGGTTGAGCTCTGCCTCTTTGCTGCCGATGATGCGCCGCGTGAGGTGGTGCGTATTCCGCTTACGCAGCAGACTGACCGCGTTTGGCATCTCTACATTCGCGGCCTGCGCCCGGGGCAACTCTACGGCTACCGTGTTTATGGCCCCTATGCGCCCGAAGCGGGCCATCGCTTCAATCCGCATAAGCTCTTGATTGACCCCTACGCCCGTGCGCTCAGTGGCATGATGCGTTGGCACGATGCTACTCACGGCTATACGCTTGGCCACGAAGCCGAAGATCTCTCCTATGACGAGCGTGATAGTGCGCCCTATGTGCCGCGTAGTGTGGTGATCGATTCGAGTTTCGATTGGGGTGGCGACCGCCATCCCAATACGCCATTACACGATAGCGTTATCTATGAAGCACACGTTAAGGGCATGACGATGCGCCACCCGGAGGTGCCGGAAGCATTGCGTGGCACCTACTTAGGCTTGGCGCATCCGGCGATCATCAAGTACCTGCATGATTTGGGCATCACCGCAATTGAGTTGCTGCCGGTGCATCAGTTCACGAATGATCGCTATTTGACAGACAATGGTCTGACTAATTACTGGGGCTACAACACGCTCAGTTTTTTTGCCCCCGCCATCCAGTATTCCCACTGCACCCACCCGGGTGATCAGGTGCGCGAGTTTAAGCAGATGGTGAAGGCTTTTCACGCGGCGGGAATTGAGGTGATCCTTGATGTGGTCTATAACCACACCGCCGAGGGCAACCATCTGGGGCCAACGCTGAGCTTTCGGGGGGTGGACAACGCGGCCTACTACCGGCTCGTGCCCGAGCAGGAGCGCTACTACATGGATTACACCGGCACGGGCAATACGCTCAATACGGTGCATCCGCGGTCACTGCAGTTGGTGATGGACAGCTTGCGCTACTGGGTGACCGAGATGCACGTAGACGGCTTTCGCTTCGATTTGGCCGCTGCGCTGATGCGCGGGCTCTACGAAGGCGGGCAACTCTCCTCGTTTCTCGACATTATCCATCAAGACCCGTTGCTCTCGCAGGTGAAACTGATCGCCGAGCCGTGGGATGTTGGGCCGGGCGGCTACCAGGTGGGCAACTTTCCGGTGCTTTGGGCCGAATGGAACGGCAAGTACCGCGATACGGTGCGGCGCTTCTGGAAGGGCGATGAGGCGCAGGTGGCCGAGTTGGCCTACCGGCTCAGCGGTTCGTCTGATCTCTACCAGATGAGCGGGCGTAACCCGAACGCTTCGATCAACTTTGTGACCGCCCACGATGGTTTTACGCTGCGCGATCTAGTGAGTTATAACGAGAAGCGCAATCTAGCGAATAATGAGGACAACCGCGACGGCGAGAGCCACAACAACAGTTGGAATTGTGGCATCGAGGGCGAAACCGACGATCCCGACGTGAATGCGCTGCGCGCCCGCCAGCAACGCAACTTCCTGGCTACCTTGCTGCTTTCGCAGGGCGTGCCGATGCTGCTGCACGGCGACGAGCATGGCCGTACCCAAAAGGGCAACAACAACGTCTACTGCCAGGATAATGAAATAAGTTGGATGGATTGGGATTTAGCTGCTGATCGTCAGGCATTGTTGACCTGGACGCAACGGCTGATCGCCTTTCGCCAAGCGCATCCGGTGCTGCACCGTGGCACCTTCTTCCAGGGGCGCGAGATCCACGGCGAGGAGATTAAAGATATTGAGTGGTACCGCCCCGATGGCATGCCGATGGGCGAGAGTGAATGGCAGGATGGGATGGTGCGTTGCATCGGCTTATTGCTCAACGGCCAGTTGATCAACGAGTTGGATGCCAACGGGCGCCCGATCCGCGACGATGTGCTGCTGCTGCTCTTTAACGCCCACTACGCGCCGATCCCCTTTACGCTGCCGGGCGCGGCTGACGGGCCGCAGTGGACGGCCACACTCGACACGGCCCACCCCGACGGCCCGGCGGAGGAACCATTGTCCGCTGGGGCGAAATACCAACTGGAAGGGCGGTCGTTGGTGGTACTGGCGCAAAGCGGCGACGAATGGGCGGCCCACTACGGGCGCGGCGACGCATCGGCGGCCCCGACGCGCCTCGCGCCGATCATTGGTGGCCCGCCCACCGAACGGCGCACCATCAGCGGCACGGTGATCACGCTGGCCAGTTTCTACAGCCCGGAACTGGACAACCGGCGCGACATCATGATCTACCTGCCGCCCGACTACGACGCGGCAAACACCCGTTTCCCGGTGGTCTATATGCACGACGGCCAGAACCTCTTCGATGCCGCGACGAGCTACGGCGGGGTGGAGTGGCGCGTAGACGAAGCGATGGAGGATTTGGCCAACCACGACATGCGGGCGATCATTGTGGCCATTCCCAACATGCTCGAGCGGCGCATTGATGAGTACAGCCCCTACGTGGACGCGGAGCATGGCGGCGGGCGGGGCGAAGCCTACCTCGCCTTCATTAGCCAGACGCTGAAGCCCTACATTGACCGCAGTTTCCGCACGCTCCCCGGCCCAGAGACGACCGTGATCGTCGGGGCTGCGTTGGGTGGCATCATCAGCCTCTACGCGCTCATCAAACACCCGGAGGTCTTTGGGCGAGCGGGCGCACTCAGCCCCGCGCTCTGGTTTGCCGAGCGCGCCATCTTCAGCACAGTGCGCGAGCTACGGCGGCCCCACGGCGCAATCTATCTTGATGTTGGCACCGACGAAGGGCAAGATTATGTCGAAACGCGGCGACTGAGCGAACTGCTGGTGCGGCGCGGCTACCGCCGCGGACAGACGCTCAACTACCACGAAGAGGTGGGTGGACGCCACACCGAAGCCGCCTGGGGGCAACGCATCGGCGGCGCCCTCGCCTGGCTGCTCAGCGGGCGCCCACTGACCCGGCGCAAGCCGCGCAGCCGTCGGGGGGGGCGGAAGTAGAAGGGAGGGGATCCGGGGGGGG
>RSAS01000506.1:5495-6730 GCA_003934145.1 Candidatus Viridilinea halotolerans
CCCCCCCCCCCGAAACCCCCTCCCACGATCCTAGAGATTCCAGAAACATTATCTGAAAGACTATAGGACAAGAACAATCACGTAAACGTATACAAACTAACGGATAGCTTAGCGTTTATAATGGCACAAAGTTGAAAGATCGAAAGGAGGTTCTTTACCGTTACCCGCAGCCCATCAGCAAAGGAGAACAAGGGTGTTCAAATTGGTCACTTCGTACCGTTCATTGCTCACCACGACCCTGCTCGTCGTCGCCATGCTAAGTCTCTTGAGTGGCTTCATTGCCAACCAAGTAGCCTACAGCGCCATGTTGCAGACCACACCAACGATTATCTATGTGGACGCGAATGTGAGCGGCGGGGCCAACGATGGCAGCAATTGGGCCAATGCCTACCGCTACCTACAGGATGCCTTGGCACAAGCCAATGCGAACAGTACGCAACGCTTTGACATCTGGGTTGCCCGGGGTGTTTACTATCCCGACATGGGCGCGGACATGACCGACAATGATGCTACCCAGAGCTTCACGCTGCGCCACGATAACGTGCAACTCTACGGCGGCTTCGCCCCGCAGGGTGGCGCAGCCACATGGGAGAGCCGTAACTGGCAGGCCCACCCTACCGTCCTGAGCGGTGATATTGAACAGGACGATACCACCAATGCCAACGGCGTCATTGTCAACGCTACGAACATCAGCGGCACGAACGCCCTCCACGTCCTCTGGCTCGATGGGGTAAATGACGCAAACATCAGCGCAGAGACTGTCATTGACGGCTTTACCATCACCGGTGGATACGCAACAGGTGATGAGCCAGCAGACAGCGGTGGTGGCCTCTATTGCGACGGGAAAAATAGCGGCAATGCGTGTAACCCCACGCTACGCAACCTCGCCTTTACCGGCAACCGGGCCGAGTATGGCGGGGCGATCTGCAACGATGGCGAGTCTGGTGGTGAGAGCAGCCCGACCCTGACCAATGTCACCTTCACCAACAACTGGGCCGATGGCGATGGCGGGGCGATCTACAACTATGGCTATCAGGGTATCAGCAGCCCAACCCTAACCGATGTCATCTTCACTGGCAATCGGGCCGATGATAATGGCGGGGCGATCTTTAACAATGGCTATCAGGGTATCAGTAGCCCAATCCTAGCCAATGTCACCTTTAGTGGTAATTGGACCGAGGAGTATTATGGTGGGGCGATCTACAACGATGGCGAGGATGGCGTCAGCAGCCCAA
>RSAS01000119.1 GCA_003934145.1 Candidatus Viridilinea halotolerans
CGTCTCGCGTCTCGCGTCTCGCGTCTCGCGTCTCGCGCCTCGCGTCTCGCGTCTCGCACATCCCGTCTTCCTGGTACAAAGGAGCCCGTCCGATGACCGATGCTGCCCGTCTTCGTCAGATACCCAATCTGGCCCAAATCCCGCTCGTCTCCCCGGAACCGCTCGATGACCCTGGGGCCGATGACCCCGCCGCGATGGTCTTAGACCTCCGCTTGCCCCACGATGACGACCTACCCCGCCACTTGGCGGGGTTTACCTTTTTCTGGCTCCGCTACGTCTGGGGCTTTCGGGCGCAGTACCACTGCGCCTCCTGCCTTGCCGGGCGCTACGACATGCGAGTCAGCGCCACGATGCCTCTTCCGGCCCGCATGGTGCTCGATAACCGCTACCCCTACGCCTACCTCTGCGGCGTGGCCAGCAGCGGCATCTGGGCCAACAACTTCCACCTGCCCGTCGTGTACGCCGCCGGCGAGCAGGCCGAGGCGGTTACCTACCACGGCGTGCGGGTGCGCATCCTCAACGCCCAAGAGGTTCCCATTCCCTGGATTGAGGCGGGCTGGAACGGCTTCCCCCTCAGCTACACCACCTGCCGCAACTGGCAGTTCGGCGTCCACGCCTTCGGCTATTGCGGCGAGAGTCCCACTGCTGATGAACTGAGCCGCCCTGAGTGGCGCACGCAGGAGCTTGCAGATCTCGCGTGGAAGCGGCAACGCATGCGCCTCAGCCTCGACGAGGTGCGGGCGGCGTTGCGTGCGCAGCGCCATGACGCTGATGTTCGTGATGAGGCCGACGAGCCCGACGAGCCCGATGAGCCCGGCCAGGGCTACATCCTAGAGCATCGGCTGGAGTACGAAGAACCGCCCGATTGGTAATGCGCCAGGGGTGTGACCAAAACGTGTCGAAAGGGTGCGCGAGGGAACCTGGTTCCCTCGCATGCTCCCGCCGTTCCTCACAAAGCTAGAAGGATCGCAACACCCAATGGAACCCCATCTGTACGCCTTTCTCGGCGGGGTAGCCGCCAGCGGAGCCCGCTACCAGATCACTGTAGTCACAACCGCCACCGGCTTTCGCGCCGAGGCGATGAGTGGCGCCAGTGCAACTGCGTGGTCATCTCCGCGTACCCTCGCCGAAGGCCCCGACCTCGCCCCAGTCCTGGCACGCGCCATCAGCACCTTCGTGACCAAGACCAAGGCAGGCCGCGACCGCAGCTACACCCGTTCGCTCGTGGATGGACAAGACGCCGGCCCCTTCCCCAAAGGGCCACACCTAGCCGAGCATCCGCTCTGCTGGATCGTGGGCCGCAGCCTCCACCTGCTGCCCCCTGCGTTGCGGGCGCAGGCAATCGGGGCAGACAACCCGCCGCAGACGGCGCTGCCCATGCCCGATACACCCGCACCCGTGGCCATCCTGCCCGCGCCTGTGGCCACCCTCCCGCCCCGCGTCGGCCACGCCGTGATGCTCTGTGAGACCATCCCCAACGCTGAGGCGCTCAATGCCCTCATCGCCAGCCCCGCGTGGGGGATGACCGAGAAGCTCGAAGGCGACCGCGCCCAGGTGCATCGGCTGATGGATGGCTCGGTCTGCATGACCAGTCGCAGCGGCGAGTACGTGAACTGCCCACTCCACATCGCGCAGGCGATGCAGGAGCTCCTACCGGGCATCAGCTTGGACGGCGAACTGCTCACGGTAGACGCGCACGGGCAAGCGCAGCTCTACGTCGGCGCCCAGGCGACGGTGCAACTCTTCGTCGCCTTCGACCTGCTGGCTCACCCCAGCCTGCCCAACACCACCGAGTACCCGCAGTGGTACCGCCTCGCCACGCTCGCTGACGGGCTGCCGCCCTTCCAGCCCCCCTTCGACGAACACAGCCCGCCCATCCAGGGGGTTGCGATGGCCGTGCAGCCCGAGGCGAAGCAGCAGTTGCTCGCAGAGATTCGCCAGCGCCAAGGCGAAGGGGTGGTCATGCGTCTCCTCGATGCGCCCTACGAGGGGCGGCGCAGCCCGAACTGGCGGCGCTTTTGCGACCGCGAACGCCACCTAGACGGCGTGGTCTTGGGCTACAAAGCGGGCATCGGCACCATCGCAGGGATGGTCGGCGGTATCGAAGTCGGCCTCTACGACGAGGCCGGTCGGCTGCGCAGCATCGGTTGGGTGGGCAGCGGCTGGACTCACGCGCAGCGGGCGGAACTCCAAGCCCGTTGGGACGCCGGCGCGACTGGCTACGTCGTGACGGTGAAGAGCTACGGCCTCACCTTCGCGGATCAGGTGATCCGCCCCAGCGGGGTGTGCATCCGCGCCACCACCGACAAGCAACCCCACGAGTGTACCTTCCTGAGCGAGGTGGGCCGTCCGCCCCGCACATCCAACGCCGCATAAGCTTCCCCGCGTGAGGCGTGGCCCCGCGCCCCGTCGTTCCCTGCCTTGGGGGGGACGCGGGGCGCATCGCTTGGAGTAAACCCCACCACAAACCAAGGAGACAGGAGAAAGACCCAATGAGTCCCCCCACACCACAAGCGGTCATGCCGCTCTTGCCGGGCATCCCCGCAATGGGCGAGTCACTCGACGTTGCCCTATCCGACCTCCCGCCGGACACGCAGTTGCACAGCGATCCCCCGTCGGCCTTGTTCCTCGATAGCGTCAAGAACCTGGGCATCCTCCAGCCCATCCAGCTCATCCGCACCTCACGGGGTGCATCCCCCTACATCGTGGCAGCGGGGCGGCGGCGCATCAAGGCGGCACGGGCCACTGGCATGGAGAGCATCCCGGCAATCGTCTTCCCCGAAGGCTGGGTACGCCCGGCCGTGCTGGCCATCGCCGAGAATGAGCAGCGCAGCACGAACGACCTCTCCGACCTACTGGCTATCGAGTCGATGCGTCAGGAGGGCTTCACCGACGAACAGATCCGCGACAGTATCGGGATGGGCAAGCCGCGCTTTGAGAGCATCGTCGTGATGCAGAAGTTGCTACCGGAGTTACGGGCAGCCCTAGAGCAGGGGAAGATTTCGATTGGCCTGAGCCGCGCCATCGCGCCGCTGCCGAGCGCCGAGCAGCAGAAGCTGCTTCCCGCGTTGCGGGCGGGGTCGTTAGACTACAAGACCTACCGCAAGGTCTACGACGAGTACCAAGCGGCGAAGAAAGCCGCAGGCGGCGGCACAGCGCTACCTGGGGTGGCTACTACCGCGCCAGCGGCGACAGCGGCCACACCCCCCGCAGCCAGCAACCCGGCTCCAGCCCCGGCCCCAGCCCCGGCAACGTGGGCGAACACCGCGCTCCCCTGGCAGGAGCGGGCGAAGCTGCTGCTCCATGAGGAACTGCGCGCCATCGTACCAGACACCGAAGCGGACACGCTCAAGCTCATCGCGCAGTTGGAGCGCCTGCTGGATCGGGCGTTGGAAGCGTAGAACTAATGGTAGGTGACGGGTGGTGGGCGATGCGTGGCAAATGATCTTACGCATCACCACCGCCCAAATTATACTCCCTTTGAAAATCCCAGTGTTCAGTCAGCGGCTTTCATGGGTACGATTTCATAACCCCCAGCTAAGTCACATCTGCATCTATACGCGATACGGCAGTCTTTGTCGCCCCTCCATGCTGCGTCACACGTGGTCGACAGCGGATTTTAACAGCCGCGGTTGAGAAACTCTGATCACTCGCCTTACTTGACCAGACATACGCTTCACCCGGATCCAGACTGTTCATTTTCTCAGGAGTGAGACTACTTAGAGCCGTATTCGTCTTCTGGATGTACCGCAGCCAATCTGGTGAGTTGAAGCGATGCAGAATGATTTGGGAAGAGAGCTCAATGAGGGATTGTGGCACCGAGCGTGGTTCTTGCGAGGCGACCAAAATGCTGGTTCCTTTATGGCGCATTTCTCGCACAACGTCAATAAGACCAGCAACTAGCTCTCCATTCTCCATATACTTGTGCGCCTCGTCGAACACAACAAGCTTGTTAAATGGCTGATCACTATGGGCAGCCTCCGAGAATATCTGAAGCAATACCACGAAGAGTCCGAGTGCCTCATCTTTTTCTATCGTGTCATCTCGCAGATCAACGATGATCAAGCGCCCTGATTTTACGAGACGGCCCAATTGCTGGCTGTCATCAATATACTCGGCGGCAAGTTGTAGACGGGTGCGTGCCACCTCCTTCATATGGTCAGCCATCGGCGAACGTTCGACCTCATTGAGAAGTTGGTCAAGTACCAGGTTGTTGCGTAGTCGGCGAATGATCGAATTGATCTGGCGCAGATAGAGACTCTGATTGCCCACAGCCCCCATGAGAAACTTCCAGTGCGATGCCTTGAGCTCTTGCGAAGAGAACGTCATAGGTGCTACGGTGATGTCAGGGTACTCTGCACGTCGATCTTCGAGTTGCGCCTTGGGCGTAAGTAATACGATGTCTCGCAGCGCTTGTGGTTGACCTCGGTAGCGATCACGAAGCATGGCAATCTGATCCGCAACCGTGTTTGGCCGGTTCATTGTGACGAACTCGGGTTTATACTCCTTGGTGGCACTATAGTGAAAGAGAATCGTAGCGAGGGGGCTAGGGAGTTGATTGATATGGTCTATTGGTAGGCAAGCCATTTCGATGATACTACCCAGAGTGTAGCTCTTTCCACCACCCTGAACGCCAAACAGACTTATCGTATGTGTCTGATCGAGATCGAGTGCCACCTTTCGCCCCGCTACTTCACCAAGGACACCATACTGTGGCGAGTCAGATTGTGCGCCTAGCAAAATGTCGTAGTGAGGAGGCAACCGTGACTCACGGATTGGTTGGCCACTGCGAGGCTCCGATGGCTCAACAAACTGAAATGGTGGTACTTCTATCTGTTGCTCGTTCTCAAGTCCCTGGCTTTCGAGCAAATCCGGCGCAACTACACCAGTGCTTGCAGGTACTGACACCGTTGCATCACCTCGACTCTCGCTGCCTTTTTGATCGGGCATAACGTCGGGAGTAGTGTATGTGCCCAAACCTTCACCAGATCCTGAGTCGATCGATTGCTCGGCAATTCGGTCTGGGATGGTAGGGGCATACCACTCTTCGGTGGTAGTTCGATCTTGTCGTGGAGAAAGAAATGCTGCGTTCTGAAGAAAGGGAATGCTGTCGGTATCACTTGCAGGGAGGTCAGTTTGTGCAATGTCTATCGGCTGGGCGCGCTGCATGCTTAATAACCCACGAATAAGATTCGCACCTATGCGATGGTATTCGATATCATGCTCACGGTCTGCATCCTCAGTGCCACTGCGTGTAAAGTCGAAAATCAGTGCGCTGCGTGTAAAGACGATACTATAGCCATCGCCCAATGCAGCTAATAGTGTCCGCCCCTCCTTAGCAGCTTCTGCCGACATCAAGCCATATCTTGCGCTTCTTTCCAGATAGAATTCTAACAATAGTGCAAGTTCCCGTGTCTTCAACGCCCGATCAGGGCGATCTTTTACATCATCAACATTGGGATCGAATTGACGTCGTAACATGAACTCGCTATTGCCGATTTGCTGGCCAATTGTCGCTCTCAGTTGTTGGTAGGCAGCTAAACCCGTCGTGTGAGCATAGCATTTGACTTCAATGAGGCGGCAGGTCAATGTGCGCGTATCTAGATCAAGTTCGAATAACGCCAAATCTGTCCGCTGAAGTCTCTCTGAATTATCACCTTGGGGGTCTGCTTGAGCCGCATGCCGAAACAGATCGGTATGATCGTCAAGCGGCACCAGGATCTGGTTATGAAGCGCCTGCTGATAATCAAGGTAGCGGTACGCAAGAGCTAATCCGAGTGCTTCGGCTCTTTGTGATGGTGCCAATGATATAAGTTTGAGTGCGAGCCTGCCCGACAGCAATCGCAACTGGCGCAGAAGAAGAGCAACCTGATTGCCCTGATGGGGCAAGCCATAGCTATCAAGAACAGGCTGTAGCAATGCGGTCAGTTCAACGACCGAACGAGTGGTGACAATAAGACGGTGCCCTCCACTGGTTATCTTGCCTGGCACATAGTCAATCAGGTACTCTGGCCGATCTGCGCGAGCATGATCAAAAAACTCTATGCCCAGATTGCGATCGATGATGCAGACCCAATCGCTTACCTCATGGACACGATGCAGCAGCGCATGTTGTTCGGGTGACAAACTCAATGATATGGTTGGACAGTAGTCAATAACGGGATCACGGATGATAATGGTCGCTGTCAGTCCAGAAATGAGCCGTGGTAACTCTGCAAGCAGGCCAGCAGAAGCTACCCCTAGCGACTGCCGTGAGATTTCTCCGTGTCGTGGCTGTCGCTGCCATAACCAGAACGCACGGTCGCTCTCCTGATCACTATAGTGACTAACGAAATCCTGTGCTAATCCATACAACGGCACTGTCTGGGGCGAACCAAGCATCGGTCCTGCGCCAAGCATGGTAGCGGGGAAGACGTCAAGTAAAACCGTCAGATGGGACTGGAATCCCTCGGAGTCGTTGCGAAACTCATCCATACTGCGTACGGCCAGAGCCAATTTGGGATGCAGATGGCTGCCTGTTGAGAAGCCAAATACATCAGTGTCGGTTCTGCTGGTAGTGTCTGGCGCGAGGAGTTGCAGCACCGCTTCACCAATTCCAGGTGTCTCTGGATCAGGAACAAACAGCCGAATATCGTAACGCAATTGTTCAAATGTTTGTTGTTTTTGCAGCCAGACTAATGCATCGGCGATAACTTGTGCTCTTCCCGGAT
>RSAS01000795.1:0-1104 GCA_003934145.1 Candidatus Viridilinea halotolerans
TCTGTTCTCCTGTTCCTCTGTTCTCCTGTTCCTCTGTTCTCCTGTTCCTCTGTTCCTCACTATGCTCGACTGGCTTCTCGAACCATTCACCTTCGCCTTTATGCGCACTGGCCTCGCTGCCGCTGCGCTCGTTGGCGTGACCTGCGCCGTCTTGGGTACCTACGTCGTGCTGCGGCGCATGGCCTTTATTGGCGACGCCATGGCCCACACCGTTCTGCCCGGCCTTGTGGTAGCCTACCTGGGCGGCTGGAGTCTCTTCGGTGGCGCGTTGGCCGCTGGTTTGCTCACTGCCCTCGGCATCGGTTGGGTCGCGCGGCGCGGTGCCGTGCGCGAAGATACCGCCATTGGCGTCATTTTCACTGCAATGTTTGCCCTGGGCATTCTGCTCATGAGCCAGATGCGCTCTTTCCGCGATCTGAGCCACATGCTCTTTGGCAATGTCCTAGGCGTGCGCCCCAACGATCTCATCCAGATCGCCGTGATTGCCGCTGGCGTCCTGCTCGTTCTCTGGTTGCTGCACAAAGAATTGGAGCTAACCAGCTACGATCCCAGTTATGCCCAGGTGATCGGCCTCAAAGCCGACCGGCTGCGCTTTCTGTTGCTCATTCTGCTCGCCTTCACGGTGGTGACCTGCATCCAAGTCGTGGGGGTCATTCTCACCTCGGCGCTGCTCGTCACCCCCGCGGCAGCCGCTGGCCTGCTCACCAACCGCCTGCCGCGTATGATGCTCTTCGCCGCCCTCTTTTCCGTCGCCTCATCCCTCGTTGGCCTCTACGCCTCCTACTACGCCAACGTCGCTTCTGGCGCGGCGATTGTGCTTGCCTGTACGACATGCTTCGGCATCGCTTGGGTGATCAACGCGTTGCGCACGCGCCGTGTGATCCTTTAAGCCATTTGGCGAAGGGCGGTGGGTGGCGGTGTGGATTGGGTGGCGGTGTGGATGCGGAAACCTGGTTCCCGCATCTACCCGCCGTCGGGCGAAGGGTGCGCGCGGGAACTTGGTTCCCTCGCATTCTCCCGCTGTCCGGCGAAGGGTGCGCGCGGGAACGTGGTTCCCTCGCATTCTCCCGCTGTCCGGCGAAGGGTGCGCGCGGGAACGTGGTT
>RSAS01000795.1:1204-1384 GCA_003934145.1 Candidatus Viridilinea halotolerans
CCCTCGCATTCTCCCGCTGTCCGGCGAAGGGTGCGCGCGGGAACCTGGTTCCCGCGCATCCTCCCGCCGTAAGGCTACTCCTACCCCCGCTGCGCCAACCACTGCTCCAGATCGTCGCGGCCAGTGAAATCGAGCAGCGCCTCGGCCAGATCCAGCATCTGGATGGCGGTGAGGGCTTGC
>RSAS01000710.1 GCA_003934145.1 Candidatus Viridilinea halotolerans
ATACCACACTGGTGACCGGCATGTTCGGGTAGGTCGCGGCGAGGCGGATCTGGTAACGAATTTGCTCATACGCAGCTCATGTTCACTTGCGCATACTCGGGATCGAGCATAGCTAGCTGGTCGCGCACGCGCTGCCGCAGGCTGATGGCAGGCTTGAGGCAATATTCGCGTAGATCTTCGTCGGAGAGCTCGCCATGGGGAAAGAGGAGTTTGCAATACCCCGCCGCAAGACGGGTGATGGCGGTCATGTCGCGCCGATCGTTTGTGCCGGTGATGCTGCTGCGCTGCTGTATGATCTCTTCGTAGCCCGCTCGGGTGCGTAGGTGGTGCAGCACGTCACCAAAGTAGTCGGCTTTGAAGCCGACGCCGGTGGCGATGAATGACTGTTCGATGCGCGGGAGATGCCAGCCGGGTAAGATGCCATGGATGCGGTCGATGAGTGCCGTTTCGCTCAGGAAATCGGGGAGTTCGCGAAAGAGTTTTTCGTGCCGGGGTTGCCTATGCTCGTCCAGTGGGATGTTGGCGAGGAGCATCAATCCGGCGCTGGCCTCCACTTTTTGTACGCCGCCGCGGGCGAAGCTGCCCGATTCGAGATAATCTTTCAGGACGCCGATGATTTCGCCGGGGTTGCTGAATGAGAGCGATTGCGCTTCATCAAAGACCACGAGATCGTAATGGGTGAGTAGGCCGGGCTGGCGACTCTGGTTGTTGTAGAAGAGTGCGGCGGCGGTGACTTTGCCGCCCGAGACAAGCCTGGCGTAGCGCGAGAGGTTGAGGAAGACGAATGACTTACCCGTACCCTTCGGCGCCAATTCGATCATGTTGACCCGCTCCTGCACTAGGGGCAACAGTCGGGTGAGAAGCAACATCTGCTGCGGAATGGTGTAGGCGTCGGGGTTGTAGCCCATGCTGGCGATGAGCAGATCGCGCCACTCGTCGAGTGCGAACGCTGCGCGTTGCTCGCAGTATAAATCGAGATCAAGGCTGGCGTTTTGCATTGGGCGAAAGTCAACCATCCAGATCTGGCCCTCTTTGCGCACATGATCCGGCGGGTAGTATTGGAGTTTCCCTACGCCCCAGACGCCGCTGCCAAAGAGAAGGGGGTACTGCTCGGCGATGTGTCGCTCGATGCCGGCTTTGCGTTCGTCTAGGCAGGGAACGGTTAGCCGTAGTTCGTTGCGCTGGAGATCAACCACAATGCTGAACTGATCGAGGACCGTAAGCAGTTCGCCGTTTTGGAGTTGGGCCTTGAGTTGTTCCTTCTGGTCGCGGGTCGGCAGATGGTTGTTGAGAAAGTGGCGGATGCGCTGGCGTGCCGCGGCGTCGAGGATGCCGTTAGAGACATGGCGCGTCACAATCCACTCACTGACGTAGGCCGGTAGGCTACGCGTGCCGAAGCCCGCTTCTTGCACGAGCGCTTTGTTCACACAGATTTCACCGAAGAAGGCCTGGGCTTTTTCTGCGTAGCGTTTCTGGTTGGTCATACGGTTTCAGGTTTCAGGTTTCAGGTTTCAGGGGTTTAAGGACAGGAAGAACATTTGATTGTTAGGTTGCAGATAGATGATTGGGATGCCTTGTAATGGCCCTCACCCCCTGCCCCCTCTCCCACGTTGTGGGAGAGGGGGGAAGACATCGAGATGCTTGGCGTTGCTATGCGTCCCGAGCGCATCCAAGGCATCCTGATGCCTCACCCCTATTTCCTATTTCCTATTTCCTTCCCTTAGCCAAACATGTCATCCATTGATGTGTCGCTTTGCAGTCGTCGCACGGCGATCCTCGCTGCGCCCTGCTGGTGGTGTGTCACGCCAAGCACCTGCCCGTCGAGTGTCCATGGCAGCGCAAGCTCGGCGCCGTCGAGCGGGCGAGCGGGATACGTGAGCGTCGTTTCGTGGCGACCGTTGGCTTCGATGCGCTCAATGGCTACCGGCTGAAGGTCGGCAATGCGCACGACAAGATGGTCAAGGGGGGCAGGATTCGGGTTGGTAAGCAGGAGCACGAGCATGCCCTCCCGCTGCGGTTGCAGCCGCCCACTCAGCGCGAGCCGCAGGTTGTGCATCACGAGGGGTTCGGGCGTAAGATGCATCAGTGGGACGATGGTCTCTTCGGGGGTGAGTCCGCCATGTGTCCAGCCGGTTGGCCGTCGCCCGACGGCTGCGTAGCCACGGGGGATGAGGTAGGCGTGGGCGAGTTGGTAGCGCAGCCGATCGAGGTGATACCATGCGTCCTCTTCGATCTGAAGGTGTTGGTCGGCGCTCACCTGCGCCGCCCGTGCCGAGGTGTGGTTTGACGATCGCGGCTCCGGACTATCTTCCCATACGTCAATGACTTCACGCGTAGCCGTCGGCATCCGTCGGGTCGGGGCGGTGGCCGGTAGCAGCGTGCTGCCATGGTCACTGCCAATCAGGGCATGGAAGGGATGACCTCGCTCGATGCACCGATCGCGCAGCTTGGCGAGCGTCTGCCCGAAGCGCTCAATGATGGCGCGCACCACCATGTCGTCGGTAAAGGTGATCTGCTCGTGCGCCTGACGGTCAAGTTCATTGGCCAGCCAGATGACGCATTGCGGCGGCGCACTGGAGCGCACCGCCGCAAGCACCTCTTGCTCGTGGTAGCTGACGAATCCGCGTACTCCGACCCGTGTGAGTTTCTCTTGGGCTGCTTGCGCAAGCGTGCCATGAACCTCTTCCGGGGCGAGTATGCCGGTGACAAGCGCCCGCTTCGAGATGCTAGTGATCGAGGGGAGCAGCGCAACGGCGGGTTCGTAGCGCTGGGGATGTAGGCCGTGCTGCTGGCAACTTTCCCGCAGTATCTTGCCTTGCCACCACGTCAGACCATCGGCGACGAGCCAGACGACCACCGCATCGGGCTGCGCCACCAGCAGATCGCGCATCAGGGTGAACTGGCTGGTGATCAGCGGCGACCCAACGGCGGTGAGCCAGTGCGGGTAGCGTTGGGCGAGCCAGTCTGCGTAGCACAGGGCGTATGCGGCCTGTGCAGCGCACGGCTGCTGTGTGCGCACCGTCCAAGCGAAGTAGGGCATGTAGGCTTGGGTCGCCCAAGTTAGCCACTGCTGGTCGCTCCAGTCCGCTTGCGGTTGGGCCGGCTGGGGCGGCGGCACAAGCTGTTCAAGCTCATCCAGCGTGACTGCCGCGCCATGCAGCGCACCGAATTTCTGGCGCAGCGTCTGCACGAGCGCCGCATTGAGGAGCGCGGGATCGCGCAGGATTACGGCCTCGATCATGCGCAATTCGGCATGGCTCCAGCCCGACATAGCTGCCAGGGCCGCTTGAAGCCACGCCTGATCCGGCTCGCGCTCTGCTACCTGCTCGCGCCAGTAGTGCTCGATAGGTGGCCCAAGCTCACGCAAGGCCTGCACCCAAAGTTCACGGTGCAACGCGAAAGATGCCACGGGCAGGTGGTGCAAGCCGTGCGCCTGCCGCCACGCTGCCGGGTAGTGGCGTAGTGCGGCGCTCCTGATGAGGTTGGTCACATCCGCGCCCAGGCTGCCTGCATGCAATGCGCCATAGGCTGGCATTGCAGCAGCCCACTTGGTCAGACAATCCTGCACGAGCGGGTAGAGCGCTGGCGCGATGCTGGCCCCAGGGCTGACGACCCAGGTGCTCAGTTCTGATAAATGGTTGCTACTGGCCTGCGGCGCCGACCACAGGGGATGCAGGCGCTCGCCAAGCACCCACCCAGCCGCGTCAACCGCCACGCCAGGCGGCGGCACGTTGATCGTTGCGATGTTGGCCGCAAGCAACACCTCGGGGGTAAAAAGCGCCGGCGGATCGCTGCCAAAGATGCGCCGGTAGTCTCGTTCGGGGGCCACCGGCACCCATTCAACGCCGCTATACCCGATGAAATCCTCTAGCCAATGGAGCAACAGACGGCTGGTGACGTGCAGCGTCAGGGACTTGCCATCGTCGAGCGCACGACGGATGGCCTGGCGCACGCCCACATAGTCCTGCGGGCCCTTGGCGCATAAAGCATCTTGCAGGGGAGGGATTTGGTACGGGCGAAGCCCGCCCCGAGCATCCCCTTCCAATCCTGAAGTTCCAGAAACAGCATCTGCAGAACAATAGTTGTGCGGGTCGGCAATGATGGTGATCATGGCTCAATACCTGGCAAATAAGGGCGAGCAGACCTCACAGGTCTTTTGCTGATGGCGTTCCAGTGCGGCAGAGCAGACCTGTGAGGTCTTTCATGGCTGAAACTCTTCACGAAAGGCTTTAACCACCCAGCGTTGCTCATCTACGCTGAGTGTCGCTATGCGCCGGCGAAAGTCCTGCCAGAGCGTTTCGGCCTGATCGTTCGTGACATTCACGGCGTATTGCGCGATCTCTTCCGCCGATTGCTTGAGCGCAGCGAGGAAGTGGTCACGTATTGACCAGTTGGACCAGCGTCCGTAGGCTTCGCGTACTTCGGCCATTCTGCTTGGCAGGCGCTGCAAGAGCAGAGCATCTGGATCGTTCTCGCGGCCAGCGAGCGCCTCATAGACGAGGCGTGCGTTTGCGGACACGCTATCTTTGGGCAGAATGACGTAAGACGAGCGCCAGGTGCGCATGAGTTCGAGCAGTTCGGCGGGCGAACTGATCGCGGTCGCCGCCCCAAAGATCTGGCCGATGGCGCGGTACAATTCGCGGCGGAGTGCAGCGGGCAGTGTGCCAACGTGGCAACAGACCGCACGGAGTTGCGTCACAGCCGCAGTGACGCTTGGGGCATCCCATTGCTCATGTTCGGCTGGCAGGCCAAGCGCTCCTGGCAACGCCTCGCTGACAAGACCGTGTGTTGCGTTGGTGGCATCACGCTGCAACAGCACCATCAGGGCGGTAAGCTCCGTCTCAGCGGACGCCGGGAGAATGGCGCGCAGGTCATCCAGGCTCAGGTCGGCGACAAAGGGTGGGAGACGTCGTTCGCGTAGCCACTCGCCCAACTCTTGCGCCACCAGCGCGGTCAGTTGGCGTCGTTCACGCGGGAGCGTCGTTTTCGGACGCTCAATGGCGCTGAGGAAGCCTGATAACCAGCCATCAACGGGTATGCTCAGCGGCTCATACTGCGCAATTTCGGCGAGACGTTGGCCCAGTGCCTCAGCGTAGCATTTGAGCAGATCGAACTGCTCCCACTGGTGAACGGGGCTGCCAACCGCGCTGAGCGCACGGGGCAGGGTGGTCAGCAGCAGCGGGGCCGCTTCGTTGCCCCAGTTTGCGCTGTGGAACAGGATGCTCTTGGCCTCCGCCGAGAGATCGTTCGGCTCAGGGATGCGGTGGCGCGCCTGCCACGCCGCCAGCACTGTCTGGGCTGGCGCAGCGGCAGCCACGTCAACGTAGCGGCCAAACACCTGAACGATCTGTTGCATGACATGGCGCTGCAGCCGCGTCTCAAGGCTTGCCGCAAGGGGCAATACCGTTTCGAGGCGACGCAACGCCGCCGCAACTTCGTTGCCACCGACCATGTTTGTCGATGACATGGAAGAGGTTTTATCTACAGACGCACAATTGCATCAATTGGGCGTCGAAGTAATGCTATAGCAAATTCTAATTTAGAAGGAGTAATCTTAGGTAAGAGAATATCTGTAAAAGTATTACTGCCTGTGAAAGCCAAGCCAGAATCTCCAGAGACAGCTTTTTTGAAAAGAAGAGCATTTTTATTTTCAGATAATTCTTCATAACCCATGACAAGCAGATGAATATCATTACCTGGATGAGTAATAATTTTTGAAGTCTTTAACAATGTAGTTAGCTCAATGTTGTGCAAGAGTTCATCTTGGATAATCCATAGCGTCTGTCCTCCCCAAAAAGCTGCAAGTGCTGTTTTAGCAAAGAGTTGCGTAATCATCCTACCCCAGACTTGTCGCTTATTGATACCTGGGCTTTCATGATCTCGACCAAGGACAGCATTGCGAAACGCACCGCGTATATCGGTTTCATTTTCTGTATCAGAACCACTCGTACTCGCAGTCATTATTTCAAAAATTAATGGATGTTCAATTATTGGTAAACGCATAGATAATTCGTGAACCTCTTTTATGTTGCTTGAAATATATCCTTGTTTACGTAAATGAAACGTAAATAATCGCAATTCATTTTTTATGTCTTTTTCAGAAACTTCTAATTTTTGAAGAAAAGATAACAGTGTTGTTTCTGTTAAAGGAAGAATTACATAATCAAAATGATAGTTAATTTCAGTTTCATCAATTCTTTGCTTCAGAAAGACCTCCGACCAGATACCAAAATCTTTTCCTTGTGGCAATCCCGCCTTTAACAAAACAGTTCGTTCATGACTTTGTAGCGCAAAATTTGTCGCAGGATTAGTGCTACCAGTATGCTTGGCAGCAAATAGACGACGAGGGCAGACAACCCAAATGTCGTTGCCAGCCGAAATTGAGCATATCCCAGGAATAACGCTACTAATTGTGTTGTCAAAATAATCACGCAAAGAATCATTAACAGTAAGCCGAATTCGTGTTTGATGTCTATTACCACCACCATCACACATTGCTTGCATGAATGGACAAAGCGCCAACTTGCGCGATGCTTCTATATCTGTGTTACGATTCGTAATAGGGTATCCAAATAGTTCAAATATTTTTGGCATAGTGCACTCCTTAAACCGTATCCGTTCAGGCCCCCCCGAAGAAAAATGGTCTCCGTTCAGGCCCCCCCGAA
>RSAS01000944.1 GCA_003934145.1 Candidatus Viridilinea halotolerans
AGTCGGCACTACGATTGTAAAGCGCGAAGCCCCTTTCTGAAACCATGTCAAAGACGCAAAGGCGCAAAGTTTCTGGTGTAGGCGCAACTCCGCGTCACCGCGTCATCACGTCATCGCCTGCAATGCGGCGCGCAACTCCGCCAAACCCTGCTGCTTACTGGCGGTCATGGTAATCACCGGACAAGCCAATTCACTACTCAGTGCGCGTGCATTCAGGATCAGCCCCCGCGACGTAGCCACATCGGCCATATTGAGCACCAAAATCAGGCGCGCCCCTGTTTCCAGCAGTTGGGCCGTCAGGTAGAGATTGCGCTCCAAGTTGGCCGCATCGAGCACATTGACGACCGCCTTGGGCCGTTCGCGCACAATGAAATCGCGCGCAATCTGCTCCTCCAGCGAACGCGCCGCCAAACTATACGTTCCCGGCAGATCGACCAACGTCAACGTGCGCCCATCCAGGCTCACCTGACCCTCCTTGCGCTCCACCGTCTTGCCGGGCCAATTGCCCACATGCTGACGCATGCCAGTCAGCGCATTAAAAATCGTACTCTTGCCGACATTAGGGTTACCAGCGAGTGCAATAGTGCAGTCATTCATGAATTTCCCTCTCCAACGGGCAGACCAAAACTGCCTGAGCCATACCGTAACTCAGCGCCAAGCGCGTATCACCAACCGCCACCAAGAGACTGCCACCCGTATCGCGCAAAACTGTAAGGATCACCCCTGGATGCAAACCCATTTCGGCGAGGCGTCGGGCATTGCGTTGGCTGCCACTAAAGCCGACCACGCGCACATGGCTCCCCTCGCCCACCATGGGCAGCGGCAAACTCGCCTCTGACGGACTACGCATAGCATCTCCTAGCAAATAAATGCGTTCCCCTGCGCTTCTGTTCCTCTGTTCTTCTGCTCCTCTGTTCCTCATGCAATGGGCTCGACCACCACCAGCCGCGCCTCCGCCTTGCGCAACGAAAGCTGGTAGCCCTTAAGCGTCAATTCCAACGGATCGCCCAGCGGCGCCACCGCCCGCAACAGCACCGTCTCGCCCGTTACCAAACCCATGTCGAGCAGACGGCGGCGCAAGGTACGCTCACCCGTAATGCGTACCACAACGGCACGCTGACCACGCCCGATCTGGTCGAGCGTGGTTTCTATCTTTTCATTGGACATCGTGGTTCTTTCTGTCGGCCCCTTACGGGGCGTTTAGGGGCTGCGCCCCGTAGTCTTTTTTTATTGCGATGTTGGCAGCGAAGCCGCCAACATCGCAACAAAAGGAATTTTTCGGGGGCGGCTTCGCCCCCCCGCCCCCCCGCCCGGCGGGGGCTTGGGGGCGGACAGAACATTTGCTCGGCAAGTCACGGATAGGTGATTGGGATGCCACGG
>RSAS01000085.1 GCA_003934145.1 Candidatus Viridilinea halotolerans
CGCCATCAGCAAAGACCTGTGAGGTCTATGCTCTCCCTTATTTGAAAGGTATTGGAGCATGGCCCCCGAAAAAGCACCCTCCGGCGGGGTTCGGGGGCATGGCCCCCGAAAAAGCACCCTCCGGCGGAGTTCGGGGGCATGGCCCAATGCAACGTGCAACCGTAGTAATAGGGGAAAACCTAGTTTTCCCCTATTACTACTAAACCATAAGGATATTTGTGCTTACCCAACAGATCAGCGAACAGATTCGCACCGAAGCCCGCAAAGTCATTGTTGGCCAAGAAGAGCCCTTCACGCTCCTCTTGGTGGCGTTGCTCGCCGGGGGGCATGCCCTGCTGGAGGGAGTGCCGGGGACGGCCAAGACGCTGATGGCTAAGACACTGGCCATGTTGGTACGCGCCGAGTACAAACGCGTGCAGTTCACGCCCGACCTGATGCCCTCGGATGTAGTGGGGACGCAGGTCTTTGAGCCTAACACCGGCCAGTTTCGTTTGCGGCGCGGGCCCATCTTTACACAGGTACTGTTGGGTGACGAGATCAACCGTGCGCCCGCCAAGACGCAGAGTGCACTGCTGGAGGCGATGGAGGAGCGTCAGGTGACGATTGAGGGGCAGCGTTTAGCGTTGCCGATGCCCTTTTTCGTGATTGCCACGCAGAATCCGGTCGAGTACGAGGGTACTTATCCGCTGCCCGAAGCGCAACTCGATCGTTTCCTCTTCAAGCTGCTGATCGAATATCCACCCAACGAGGCGGAGCTTGAGGTGCTGCGGCGTTATCACCGCGGCTTCGATGCCCACCACATTGATGCAGCCCAGATGCAAACAGTGCTAGGTGCCGAAGAGTTACAGGCTTGCCGCCGCGAGATTGCCGAGGTGACGGTCGAGGATGGCATCATCAAATATATTGGGGCGATCACCCAAGAGAGCCGCCGCAGCCCGGATCTGGTGCTGGGTGGTTCCACCCGCGCCAGCATTGCGCTCCTGTTGAGCAGCAAAGCCTACGCCGCCATCCAAGGGCGCACCTACGTCACCCCGGACGACATCAAGATCCTTGTGCGCCCTGTCTACCGCCACCGCATCATTTTGCGCCCCGAAGCAGAGGTGGAAGGACTGACGCCCGACACGGCGCTGGGGCGCATCCTAGCGCGGGTGGAGGTACCGAGGTAGGGGATTATTAGTATATTGACAACCTTCGATTTACTTGTTATACTACCCAAACGCAAGAAGGGTAGGCAGACGTAGATACTGCTGGTTTATGGGTAATCTGCCGCCACGGGAGGGCACGGCGCTACCGTGCCCCTACGCCGCGCCACCAAGGAATCGAATAAACCAGCAGGATCATACGTAGAATTCCCTTTGTCCCGTTTGGGCGGCTTCGCCGCCCAAACGGGACAAAAAACTATGAACAAACCAGCACCACATCAGTCCGGCTGTTGCACTCCGCTCGGAGCCTCACGGCTCAGTGCTGAGGCGGCGCAGGCGCTTGGCGCGGATTTGGGGCTCTTGGGCCACCCGATTCGTTTGCAGATCTTAGATCTATTGGCACAGCACACCGATCAGGTCTGTGTCTGTGATCTTGAGGCGGCCTTGCCGGTCAAGCAGCCTACGGTTTCGCACCATCTGCGCCTGCTGCGCGAGGCGGGGTTGATCGATTGTGAGCGCAAGGGGCTGTGGGCCTACTACTTCATCCGCCGCGAAGCGGTCGCGGCGTTACGCGCCCGTCTCTTGGCTCAGCTTGACACGCTGGTGTGATGGTATGGTGGCGGCTATCGCCTTTTGTTAGGGTTATGTCAGATTTTTTCTTTCGTTTTGGCGGCTTCGCCGCCAAAACGAAAGAAAAAAAGTTCTACGGGGGAGGCGTCGCCTCCCCCGGAACCCCACCGGAGGTGGCGACGCCTCCCCCGGAACCCCACCGGAGGTGGCGACGCCATCAACACGTAGTGGTAGCGAAAATATATCGAAGCGCATCAATCTAAAGGAGCAAAGACCATGCACGATCCCAAGGCGATCAAAGCGGCGGTGCAGGAGCACTACGGTCGGGCGATTAGTAGCGGGAGTTGCTGTGGCGGTGGTGGAAGCGCGACGTGTACGGAGGTGCAGCTCTATGGGCCGGAGATGCTGGCTCAACTGCCGGAGGATGTGGTGACAACCTCGTTCGGTTGCGGCAACGCGCTGGCGCTGGCGACGCTGCAGCCGGGTGAGGTGGTGATTGATCTGGGGTCGGGCGGGGGGCTGGAGGTGCTGTTGGCGGCGCAGCAGGTGGGGCCGACGGGCTTCGTCTATGGGCTGGATATGACGGAGGAGATGCTGGCCACCGCCCGGCGCAATGCGGAGCGGGTGGGGGCAAGCAACGTCAGTTTCCTACAGGGTGAGATCGAGAACATCCCGCTACCCGATCAGTCGGTAGATGTGATTATGTCAAATTGCGTCATCAACCTCGTGCCCGACAAGGGCCAGGTGCTGCATGATGCCTTCCGCGTGTTGCGCCCTGGTGGGCGTTTGGCCGTTTCTGACATCGTCTTTGATGGCGATATAACGAGCTTACCGATTCCGGAAGAGACGCTACGCTCGGCGTTGAGCTGGTCGGCCTGTTTTGGCGGGGCGTTGACGATGGCCGACTACGAGCGCTTGTTGCGCGCAGCGGGATTCGCTGACATTGAGCTGGAGGTGTTGCGACGCTACACGCTTGCCGACTTGCGCGACGAAGGCTCCGAGATGCTGGATGGGCTGCCCGCCGAGGTCTTGCCGCTGCTGGAGGGACGGGTAACGAGTTGCGCCATTCGGGCGCGGCGCTACGCATCAAGGTAAGCCTTGTGGCGGGGGAACGGGGGCGGCTTCGCCGCCCCCGTTCCCCCGGGAGGGTGCGAGGGAACCAGGTTCCCTCGCGCACCCTTCCCCTTGCTTTGAATGCCTTGAAGCGTGAGATCGAGGGGGCAGCGCGTGGCTGAAGAGACAGAACCTTTGGCACAACTCGTGGCTGGCTTGGAGCGCGCCGGGCTGCGTGGCCCGGCTACGCTCTTGTTGGAAATGCTCAGTCCGGTCGATCTAATCACGAGTCAACTTGTCGGCATCGGACGACCCTTTGTCGTAGGCACAACGGCGGAAGCATTGCTTATACGGCTTGGTGATGCGGCAGCGTGGGGGGAACTGCGGCGCTTATTGGCCCAAGAAGATTGACAAAGGCCTAGCGCTAGGTTACACTCATGGCGATGAAATGCGCTGTGTGCTGTAAAGAATTGTCACGGTGCGAACACATGGAGCTTGCCCATGTTCTTCTCCCCAGCTACGGTTATTACCCTTTTTTTGCTCTTCGCAGTGGTACTATTGGCGTGGTGGCATCATGCACGCGCTGAAGCGGGAAAGGTGCCCCAGCGCCGCCCGTTGCCGGCGTTCGATACACTGCGGCGTGCGCTTGGGCGTGGGGCAGAGACAGGGCGGGCCACGCATGTATCGCCCGGGGCGAGTATGCTTGGGGCGGCGGATGGCAGCCGCGCAACAACGGCGGAGCTGTTGGCGGGGCTGTTGGTAGCCGAACGCGTGGCGACCGAAGCGGCGCTCAACGGCGCACCGATCTTAGTCAGTTCCGGCGATGCGGTAGCTCATCTGGCGCTGCGCGGTGGCGTGCGCCAAGCCTACCACGCGGCGGGCCACGCCCAGGATTATGATCCCGCACGCATTCAACTGCTCGCCCATAACGATGAGTTGGCCTATGCCACCGGGGTTGCGGCGATCTATGCCCGCGAACCGCTTGAGGCGAGTGCATTGCTCGGTGGTTTTAACCAAGAGTTTCTCTTGTTGGGCGAAGAGGGCGCTCAGCGCAATCTGCCC
The DNA here is from genome assembly GCA_003934145.1 of Candidatus Viridilinea halotolerans. Classification (GTDB taxonomy): domain Bacteria; phylum Chloroflexota; class Chloroflexia; order Chloroflexales; family Chloroflexaceae; genus Viridilinea; species Viridilinea halotolerans. Next base: position 3,828 of record RSAS01000085.1, read on the forward strand.
CAAATAGTCGGTACGACCAGTTCGCTCGCCCTGCCGCTGATGGTGCTGACGAGCCCCTCAACCCTGATTGGCGAAGAGATCTACGCGGCTGAAGCCTATATTGCGCCTTCAAATAGCGCCCAAGCGCGGTTATTGACCCAAGACACGCTGCGGACGGTTGTGATCCTGCTGTTGATCGCGGGCTTTGGTTATAGTCTCATCCAGCCCTTGCTCGGTCTCCCCCCTCTGCCTGGCCTGTAATAAGAGGCGCACATGTCGCTGTTGCGCGATCCCAAACGACTCGTTGCGTTGCTCATTGCCGGAGTTGCTGGGCTGATTGTGCTCATTGATTTCGTCGGTGGTGGGCCAGCCTTTAACCGTGTGGCAATGGTACTGGTTGAGTGGGCGGCGATCATTACCGCCCTGGCGTTGCTGTTGGGAATTTTTAGTGTCATCGGTTCCCATCTGGGTCGGGTGCGGCGCAAGCAGGCCGATTGGCCCTACAGCTTGGTGCTGCTGCTCGGCGTGTTGACCATGATCGTGGCCGGCATATTCTTTCCCCTGCCGGGGCGCACGGGTTGGATGTTGCCCGCGACCCTAGCCGAAGAGCCGATCCGGGTGGTCTTTCGGACGGTATATGAACCGCTAGCGTCCAGTCTGTTGGCGCTGTTGGCCTTCTTTAGCCTGAGTGCCGCCTTGCGCGCCCTGCAACGCGGGAATCGTGAAGCGCTGGTGGTGGTGCTGGTGGCCGCGCTGGTGCTGATCGCCCAGTTGCCGCCGGTGGCTACGCTCCCCGCCGTGGGGCCAACGGTGCAGTGGCTCAATGATTTCGTAGTGCTTGCCGGAGCGCGTGGCCTGCTGATTGGTGCTGCAATTGGTGCCTTTGTCGCCGGGGTGCGTCTGCTCCTTGGCTTCGACACCCCCTATCTTGATCGCTGATTATGGAACATCTGCCGCCTTGGTTGCGTAACCTGCCCCTTCCGCCACGCCCCCCTGGGTATCCTGAGCCAGCAGTAGCATCTGCGGCGGCTGGTGATGACCAGGCGTGGTTGCGCGATCTGCAGAGCGAGGTTGCGGCTGATGCCGCCCCAGCGGTGAGTGCCACGCCCGATTGGTTGGCCGACCTGCCTGCCAGCGATCCGGCGATGGAAGAGCAGACAGCAGCAGATGCCTACACCACGCCCGATTGGTTGGCCGACCGGCCTACCAGCGATACGGCCATGGGCGGGCAAGCAACGGCAGGATCGAGCGACACGCCCGATTGGTTGGCCGACCTGCCCTCCGCCGATCCGACCATGGGCGATGAGCAGGCGCTCGACTGGCTCACTGCACCGCCCGATAGCAGCAGTGCCCCGAGTCAAACCAGTGACTCATCATCGTCCACTACCTCTTCGCGCATTCGCATGCCGGTGGGGGCGACTGACTGGCTGCGCAGCATCGGCCAAGAGTCGGAAGGCATCTCGGAACCGCTCTCGGAACCCACCTCCCCCGCTGATGATCAGGCCGGTGTGCCCGATTGGCTCCGTGAATTGAGTGCCGACGACGTAGCCCGTGCGGTTGAAGCGGAATCGCCTGCACCAGCCGAGGAGGTCGCCACCCCGTCCGAGCCGGAGCCGATTGACTGGGCGCTTGATAATCTTACGCCCGATGCCAGTACCGTTTCGGCCAATTGGGCCGCCCGTCAGGCGCGCGAGGCCGCAGGCGGTGGGGGAGATGATGATGTCCTTCCTTGGTTGAGTGATGAGGCTGCTGCGGCCCCGCCTGCGCGTCCGTCGGAAGGCAGCGCTGGCCCCGCCTTAGGGGGCAGTGTCGAGGTACCAGCGTGGCTGCGCGATATTGCTGATGATGGTGGTGCGCCGGCTGAGGCTGCGCCGTCAAGCGATGAGCCGACATGGTTACGTGAGATAGCCAATCGCCCAGCGACCGATGGCCTCGCGGCGGCAGCAGCAGCCGAGCGAGTTGATGTGCCTTCTTGGCTACACGATACCGATGATGCGGCAACTGATGCAGCGAGCGATGATCTGGCCCCAACGGCTGATGCAAGCCCTGATTGGCTGCAAGAGATCAAGGAGCCAACCCGTGCTGCGTCGCCAAGCGCAGAGACGGCCCCCGATTGGCGGCAAGACGACCACGCAGCGCCCGGTAGCCCACCCGCCGATGATGTACCCGCGTGGCTGCACGATGCCGAAACGGGTGCGCCAGTTGACGAGGCGCCGGTCTGGATGCAGGCGGACGCCGATCGGCCCAATGATCCTGTGGCGGATGATGTGCCCGCTTGGTTGCGCGACGCAACCCCATCCGCGCCGCCGCTTGATGTGGATGATCGCCCTGCGTGGCTACAGGCCGACGATACTGGCTCATCCTCTTCCGACGCTGCTCCGGCATGGCTGCAAGCCGATGAAGCGCCCGCATCTCCTGCAACCGGCGCTGTGCCAGATTGGCTCACAGGTGGTGTCGCCGACGAGTCGCTCACTGCCGCTGATGTCCCGGATTGGCTTACAGCGAGCGCAGAACTGTCCGGCCCCGCAGCCGCCGACGATATACCGGCTTGGCTGCAGAATGACGAACCACCTGCCCCCGCAACTGCCGATGATGTCCCGGATTGGCTCCAAGGTGCCGCCGACGACGCCCCCGCCACAGATGACGTCCTCGCTCGGCGCCAAGGCGCTGAGGCCGAAGCCACCGCACCCGCTTGGTTGCAAGGCGCGGAAACACCCGCTGCACCCGCCGACGATGACGCCCCCGCTTGGTTGCAAGGCGCGGAAACACCCGCTGCACCCGCCGACGATGACGCCCCCGCTTGGTTGCAAGGCGCGGAAACACCCGCTGCACCCGCCGACGATGACGCCC
>RSAS01000495.1 GCA_003934145.1 Candidatus Viridilinea halotolerans
GGCGGGGCCGCCGTCGGGATACGCGCCGTCGGCGGGATGGGCGCAGGTGCGGGCGGCGGGGCGGCCTTAGGAGCGGGCGCTGCGGCGGGCTGCGGCGGCGCGCCGGTCGCGGCAGCAGCAGCGGCGGACGTAGGCAGAATCACCTGAGGCGCGGTGGCAGGCGCAGGGCGCATGGCAGCACGCAACTCGGTAATGCTTTGAAAGCGATCCTCTTGGCGCATCTCCAGCGCCCGCGCTATGGCAGCGTCGGTGCGCGACGAAATGGCAGGCACAAGCGCACGCAAGCGGGGAAAGCTAAAGGGCGACTCATCCTGAGGGTCGCGCCCGCTCAAGAGGTGGTGTAGGGTTGCGCCAAGCGCGTAGACATCAGATTGTTTGGTGGCTAAGCCCTGGTACTGTTCGGGTGGGGCGTACCCGGGAGTGCCGATCTGCGTCCCGCGCACATTGACCTGAAACGCCTTGGCGATTCCAAAATCGATCAACTTGAGCGTACCCGTCGTATGTTCACGCATTACATTAGCGGGCTTCATGTCACGGTAGATCAGCCCTTGGCCGTGCATATACTCTAGCACCGCGCACAACTCATCGGCCCAAGCCAGCACACGATCCTCTGGCTGCGGCCCCTCACGCGCAACAATATCTTCGAGATCCTCACCCTTGATGAAATCCATCACCAGATAGTGACGCCCTTCATCATCAAAAGAGGCATAGATGCGCGGGATGTGCGGATGGGTCAAGCGGCGCAACATCTCCGCCTCGGCCTGGAAGCGGCTCACCGCACTCGCACGTTCCTTGGGATCGCTGAAATTATCGAGCATCTCCTTGACGGCGTAGATCTTACCGGCCTCATCGCGCCCCTGATAGACCGACCCCTGCCCCCCCGCCTTCAGCACACGCGTGAGGAAATATTGCGGCCCGGCGTTATTGAGAATTACGTCGTGGCCGCACTGCTGGCAGAAGCGCGCCCGCGGCAAATTGGTTTGATGACAGGCAGGGCAGATGGTGTCTTGCGTCATGGATAAACTCACGCTCTACAGGACAATCGGCAAGAGTTGCGGAGAGGGGCAAAGCGACGGCGCTGCTTCTTGACCGTTCGGGAGGGCCTGGTGCTAAACGCTGATCGTTATGCGTCCGGCGGTGGCTTCGCTGAGTGCGGCGATGACTGTGGTGTAGGCACTGAGCGGCACTTGGGCGGTAACGATGACTTCGCTGGCGAACTCTTCAGCGGTAATGGTGGCACCGGCGGCGTCGAGGATGCGGCGGGCGCTGGCGTAGTCGGCGTAGCCGATGTGGGCCTGGAGTTCACGCAGATCCGTGTGTGTGCTGCGCGGCAATTGGGCCAGCACGGTGCGCACGGTATCGCCGTAGGCGCGCGCGA
>RSAS01000690.1 GCA_003934145.1 Candidatus Viridilinea halotolerans
CACGCCTCACGCCTCACGCCTCACGCCTCACGCCTCACGCCTCACGCCTCACGCCCCGCACCCCCAACGCGGCAGCGCCCCGCCGCCTCGCCCTACTGATCAGCGGCAGCGCACTGCTGCTCCTCAACCCGTTCCTCTTCCAGATCCCCTACCTCTGGCTCATCCCCAACGACGTCGTCGTCATCAGCCTCTTTATGCCCCTTGCCCTGCTGATTAGCGGCGGCGGGGCGCTCTTCTACCAACAGATCGCCCCCCGACTCGGACGTGCAGCCCCATTGCTGCTGCTCTGTAGCATAGTTGGCAGCGGAGCGTGGGGGCTACACACCATGCAACCAAGCATCATCAACCGCGCCACCGCCCTCGGCACCCCCGCCGAACTCACCGCCATCAACTGGATCGCAGCCCACACCCCAACCGACGCCCGCATTCTCGTCAACGCCGCCCCCTGGCTACCCACCGCCCGCCGCGGCGCCGACGCCGGCTGGTGGCTCATGCCCCTCGCCCAGCGCTGGACAACCGCCCCGCCCGTCCTCTTCACCTACAGCGACGCGGCCTACGTAAGCCACATCAACGCCCTGAACGACACCATCATCAACTACACCGCTGGGCAAGAGCAACTCATCCTCGACCTGATCGCCAACGAAGGCATCACCCACATCTACCTCGTCGAAGGGCGCGGCCCGCTCGAGCGCAGCCTGTTTGAAGGGCGCACAGGTTTTCAGGTAGTGTATGATGTGGAGGGGGTGGTGGTGGTGGGGGTGGGGGGGGATGTACGCAGGAACCAGATTCCCGCACATTCTTCCACCATTCCATGAGCTAATACTAATAACCAGTACCAATTGGGAGTTCACAGTGGGTATGTGTAGGCACAAAAGGCGGTAGTTTCTCTTGATCCAGTTGATATATACGATAGGCTTGCACCATGGCCACCTCTTCCACACCACCCAGTTGCACAAGCATAGACTGGAGTTCTGGATCACGAAAAACAACATACTCTATTTGATGCTCGTGGAGACACTGCACAAGAATTGGCAGATCAAGCATTGTTTTAGAGTTATTTCGCAATTCAAAGTCTAATTGACGATCGTATACTATATAATTTAAATCGCTAGTTGCTACATGAATTGCTAGATATTGCCAATAGTTCAATTCAATCAAGACTGGCTTTTTTAAGTCAGTAGGTTCACTATTGCGTAGTTCCTGAAGTTGAAGGCCAACCCTAAGACCATCAACAGATGGATCATTTATGAAACGAAAATTTGCGGGTATTTGCATCATTATTAAAATTATTAAAAAAAACATTAATACACCATAACGTGACCACTGTTTTGGTAATTGATCAATAATAGCTACAACAAACCATGCTACAGCAGGATAAGCAAAAAAGAGAAACGGAGCAAGGTAGCGAATATAATTTCCGGTAGGTTGAACATAACCGCCTCGTAGGCCAATGTAGGCCAAAAATGAACCAATGACCAGCCAAGCATAGATGCGCACCGCAGCGATACGATGATAGACGGCAAGCATGCTCGGTAGAGCAATGAGAGCTAACATGCTTGAAATAGGATCTAAATTGTATAGTGTATCTGTATATGCAGAATATATTCTTTCAGATCCATAAAATTTTCGATCAAAAGAGGTGTTAACTACGAGAAAGTGCAGCGCATCACCAGTTATCCAGTAGTTGCCCCAGAGCCATAGTGTTGGAAAGCAGACGAGGACTCCCAGAGCAGCGACTTGTTCACGAGCAAGTATAGCCATGCCGCGACGGAAGCGCCAGACGCTCTGCATAGCCAAGGCAACGGCCCAGAGGGCAATTAACACCCAAGCTTCAAAACGAATTGCCGATGCCAAAGCGAGGGCAATTGCCCCAAGATAGAGTGGCCGAACTGTTCCTCGCTGCATATACAACGCGAACCCCAGCATGGCAGCAAGCACGCACGTAGCATATTGCAACTCGGTTAAGGTGGTGAGTGACAGCCAGACAAACGCCGGATTGAGTAGGAGCAAGCAGACGCTCAGCAAAGCGACCGATGAGCGCCCAAAGAGAGACCAAGCGAGAGCGTAGATTAATCCAAGGCTTGCTATGCCACATAGCGTGTTCACCAGACGCGGCATCCACAGCATATCGCCATGGAGCATGAGCAGACCTCCCACGACATAGGTGTGCAGTGGAAGCCAGACACCATGCCAGATGATCTGGGGATTGCGCGCCCACATAGCCGCCACCACCACGCGACCGAAGTCATCGGCGCTTAATGCTTCAAAGCCAGCAGCACGCACCGACCACTGGAGTGCGATACTCGCAGCGATAAGTAGGAGGAGAATGAGTCGATGAGGAATCATATAGCAATCCCCACCAACCACCACTCGCGTGCGCCATAGACTAATACTAAATAGCCCAGCAGTAAGCAGCAGAAGGCCGCGTCAACCTTTGTCAGCCGCCAGCGCCGATAGGGGGCCGCTAGGTGGAGCGTGAGCCAAAAGAGCAACAGCGAGGCTGCGCCGTAGAGTGCGGCAGTAGCACGGTGCAGGGGCAGTGTCCCTTCCAATGTGCCCGCTTCAATCGCTCCTCGCGTTAAAAGGCTTAATAACACCAAAGGCCGCAACCCGCCCACAAACGCATCGGTAGGTGGCCGCGCTGGCACCAGCGCAGCCGCCATCGCAGAGAGCGGATTGGCCACTACATAGTAGGCCGGGGCTGCCTGCATCGCATTGAGTAACGACCAAATATTGGCAGCCAATAAAGTCCCTCCCACCAGACAGACAAGGAGTGCATAGCAGAGCAGCGTAGCACTGTAGGTCTGGCGCGTCGCCGCCGAACAGCAGAGGCCAAAGATGCAACCTGTGAAAGCGCTGAGGAGCAGTAATCCCCCCATGCGCCCAACGTCATTGAGGCTCACCCCGCCAAACAAGAAGATGATACTAAAGACCGGTGCTACGGCGAGAAGCAAAAGAATCAAGAGGCTCAGCGCCGCAACCAGTTTGCCACTCACCAGTTGCAACGGAGTAATCGGCGTGGTCTGGAGCACGAGCGCCGTGCCGCGCTCATACTCGCTGCTGATGGCATTCAGGGTCAAAGCTGGGGCTAGAAAAATGGTGAGCAACTGCAGCCCCAAACTCAGCCCAATGAAGAGCACTTGGCCAATCTGGGCGCTCAACAGCGGCACACCACGATCCAATTGACTGATCAACGCCCCATAGAGCAGACGGGCCATGATTGTGCTGAAGCCGACGTAGATAGCCAACAAGATCGCCACACGGCTACCTCGCATCTGTACCGCAAATTCCTTAAAGAGAATCGGCATAGCGAAGCCCTTCATGGCAGGGTTCCTTCCAATGGATCGGCAACCAACTACCTGGCGTATAATTGCCGTTGAAGGCTGCTTCCGACTCCAGAACAATTGCGCCATCTTCGGCATGGAGCGTCGTCGGGCTACCGAGCAGAGCGCAGCACCATCCGCAGAGCAGCATGATCCGTAGCATAACCGTGGTATATTGGCGCATTATTATTCGTTCCTCCCCCCAGCCTCCCACCTTGCCCCAATAACCAGCCCATGCTATGATCAACGCGATGGCAGCTAGGAAACCAAGCCACTATGACTAACGACATCCAGATTAGTGAGCGCGAACGCGAAATCCTTGAACTGGTTGTGACTGGGGCAACCAATCAGCAGATTGCCCTGCAACTCGATATTAGTATAAACACGGTCAAGGTTCATCTACGCAATATTTTCAATAAGATTGGGGTCGTTTCACGCACCGAAGCGACAACCTACGCGCTACGCCATGGTCTGGTTACCCTGCACGGCGAAGCTCAACACAACCTTGTAGCCACCCTACCCGCCCCAGCGGAAGCGCCAGCAGTCAGCCAGCCTGAGCCTGATGAGCCAAGCTTCACCTCTCTAGCTACGCCGGAATCGCAGCCTAGCGACTCTGAAGCTCCTGCACCCCCTCTACCCCTCGTGCAGCCAGTCGTCCCCCCCGCATCTGTTGATGCTACCACTCCGCCCACTCAAGAACTTCCCTCTCCTATGCCAAAATCTTCACCTAAAAGAGACTTTTCAACTGAAGTTAGAGCTTGGCTTCCCTTTGTTATCATCTTCGTTCTGGTTGCCCTTGTCTTCGTGGCTCTTCCCCTCCTTCGCCAAACGCCCGCAGCACCATCCGGTGTGGCCCTCACTCCCAATAATGAGGTTATTGCGAGTACCGCCTCGTCACGCTGGATCGCACGTAGCCCTTTGCCCAATCCCCGCGATCACTTTGCCCTCGCCGCCTTTGATCTCCAACAGGAGATCTACCTCTTTGGCGGCAGTGATGCCAATGGCGTCAGTGGTAGCATCGAACGCTACGATCCCACCAACGACCTCTGGACCTCCCTTGGCGAGAAGCCAACGCCTGTGCAGCACGCCAGCGCCGTCACCCTACGCGGCCAAATCTTCCTCCCTGGCGGCGAAGATGCGGAGGGCCAAGTCCTCACGACGCTTGAAATTTACGATCCCCGCGAACGCAGTTGGAGCACCGGCCCCGACCTGCCCGCGCCTCGCAGTCGTTATACTCTCGTCGCATGGGATGGCCAAATCTACCTGATTGGCGGCTGGGATGGTAGTGAAACCCGTGGCGAGGTTTTCATCTTCGATCCCGATGCCAATCGCTGGCTGGAAGGCCCGGCTCTGCCCGCACCGCGCCAACATGCCGGTGCCATCATCGTCAGCGGGCGCCTCTACCTGATTGGCGGTGAAGGCGCAAACGGCCCCCTCCGCGAGGGCCTTCGCCTTGATCCAGGCGATCACTCTGCGAGGCGCTGGATCAGCATTGCACCACTACCCACGGCCATCGCCGCGCCAGCCGTCGTTGCCCCGGCAGGTATGCTCCTCGTCTTTGATCCGAGCCAAGGTTCGGGTTTGCAGTATAACCAAACCTCCGATGTCTGGCAACCACTCACCATTCCCGACGACGCCACCCTTGCATCCTCCGTCGTGATGCTTGATACGCAAGTCTATTTTGTTGCCGGCACCGCTGCGCCCCAACCCGGCGCGGTGAGTCAGTATCAGACGGTTTTTACGATCTTTTTGCCCTAGGGGAAGGTTTCAGGGTACTGTACAGTTTGCGCCATGGGTTTTGAAACATGCCTAGGGTTGGTGTGGGGGGCTACGCTCTCCGCACCAACCCTACTAGAGTAAGGGTTTTGCGGGGGCCATGCCCCCGCACCCCGCCGACAGGGGGAATTCTTCGGGGGCTTCGCCCCTGCACCCCGCCAAATGCCTACGTTCATGCATATGGGCTGTACACCCCCAGCCACTCCTGCGCCAGACGCTCCCATGCATACCCTTGGGCCATTGTGCGCCCCGCAGCCGCTAGGCGTAGGCGTTGCTCCTCGTCTTGCAGCAGCGCGATCATCGCCGTTGCGAGCGCCGTAGGGCTACTCGGCGCAACCAAGTGCCCCGCGCGCCCGTGCGCCAGCAACGCCTCACGATCCCCCACCGCTCCGGTGATCACTGGCACCCCCAACGCCATGCTCTCGACTAGCTTGAGCGGCGAACGCGCCCGTGCCACCGCGTCATCATGCACCGGATCAACGCTCATCTCGGCCAATGCAAGCAGGGCGGGTACGGCGCGATGTTCAACCGCGCCAGTGAAACGGACATGCTGCGTAAGCCCTTGCGCGGCAACCCAGTCCTGCAAACTCGGCAGATCTTCACCGCCACCAATGATCAGCAACGTGGCATCAGGCACTGCTGCTACTACCGCGAGCCACGCCGCCAGCAACAGGTCAACCGGATGATTCTGCAGCGCTAATGTGCCTACATAGGCCACCACCCGCCGCCCCCGTAGCCCCAACGCCGCACGTAATGCGTCAAGGCGCCGTGCTTCGGGCGGGCGAAAATGGGCCAGTTCAACCCCGTTGGGAACATAGGCCACCCGCGCCACCCCCGCGCCACGCCAGCGATCCTCCAGGTAGTGCGTGTTCACCGTCACTCCCGCCGCTATGCGCGGCAATAGCTCTTGCCAAAAGGCAAAAACCCGGCGCTGCCACGCGGCGGTGAGGCGGTTGCCATGCACTTCGTCATCGTCACAATCCACATAAAAGGCTTGACGCCGCAGGAGTTTCACGGCCACCAGCGCCGCCACGCCATTCACCGGCTGCGGTTTGCCAAGATGGTAGATGTCACTAGGCGAACAGATGACACCCCAGATCATGCCGAGCGTAGCACCGCTTAGCACGCGCAGCAGCACCAGCGGCCCAAACCGCTGCGGCAGGCTCCCCGCCTTGCGGGCGTGCATCTGGCCCACATACCAGACTTCAACGCCATCCTGCATAAAACGGCGCTGCCGGCACGCCGCCAGATCAGGGTGCAGCGCCAAGATACGCACCTGATGGCCCTGCGCCACCAAACCACGCGCAAGGTTCATGTAGCGTCGCCCCGAAGGACGCTCGATGCCCATAATGATCAGTAAGGTGATGCGCATTATACGAGTGATGAGTGACGAGTGACGAGTGATAAGTAGGGTATGCCGTATAACAATAACAATGGGGACTGACGTGATTTGCTGTGTGACATGCTCAATGGTAATTGGGCAATACCGCAAAAGGAACGCTGTTGCTCACGAAGCGCTTGTCATGCTGAGCGCA
>RSAS01000958.1 GCA_003934145.1 Candidatus Viridilinea halotolerans
CAACGTGGGAGAGGGGGCAGGGGGTGAGGGCCATCCGTGGCATCCCAATCACCTGTCCGTGACTTGCCGAGCGAATGTTCTGTCCGCCCTTAAACCCGCTGGGGGGAGGGAGCCGGACTCCTCCCCCCAGCGGGGGGAGGTTGGGAGGGGGGGATGTAGCGAACTGTAAAGTACCCTAAAACCTTGTCTAAATCGAAAAAACCAAATCCCCGCCGAGGGGATTCTCACTGTACAATGGTCGCACTCTTCACATAGTCGTTCCAGCGAATCGAAAAAACCAAATCCCCGCCGAGGGGATTCTCACGGAAACCGTGGCCAAAACAGCGAGGAAACGACTGGAGCCATGCACATCAACGTTACCGTGGGATCAATCGAAGCGTCTACCCTCAACGCCCTCGTGGTACTGGCACTCAAACGTAGGCTCAACGTGGAGCTATGCGGTCTGTCAGGTGAGCGTATAGGCATCTCCATAACGAAGCGCCACATCAACTTCGAGCAGACCCTAGAAGTACTCGCAGAGCAGTTCCCAACGTGGTAACTTCGCCTTAGCCTAAAGGAAAACACCATGAAGAAGGCATCCACGATCACACACCCGAGCGACGCGATTAGCGATCAGCACATGAACGCCGCGCTGTTAGCGAAAGTCGCAGGCTGCGCAGGAACCAAAGGCGTCGTCACTGACAAAGACGGAGCCATCGCTCTGGTCAGTGGCCGTCATGCATGCGTAGCGTTCGGCGATGGTCGTCTCTGGGTACTCGACGAAGCCGCCGTACCTATCGCGTAGCCGTCCGGGCCAGGCTTACGCATGTTCATTGCCGTTCTGAACGTGCATCAGGACTATCCGGCCCCGCTCATCGCACACGCGATTGAGGAGGCGCTGAAATGTCCTCGTGATCACATTCGCGCCGATACGCGGCCATAGTCGCATCAAATTCGTTGGCGAAGGGATCATCCTTGAACATCCCGGCGGTTTGGCGCCACGGGTGTGCTCCCTCAAGCTCAAGCGAGATGACCTTAGCCAGCCTGCCGAAGCCAGCCTGCCGAAGCCAGCCTGCCGAAGCCAGCCTGCCGAAGCCAGCCGCCCGGCGTGGTCGGTGCCAGCAAAACTTTACGTCACACCCTGGGGCAAGCCCAAGACGAAGGGCGCACAGCCAGGGCCTCCCGATCAGCAGCGCACCCTCCTTCACCTCCAGCAGGTGGCGAGTGCGGCGCTCGCTCCCGCCCAAGCCGAAGTGCAGGCCGCCATTGCAAACGCGGATCACGTCCATGTGGACGAGACGAGTTGGCGCGAAGGGGGCCGCAATGAGAAAGATCGCCGCACGTTGCCCGTAGGTCAACCCCTCCCACTCACGATGCTCAGTCCAATGGGCATCAAT
>RSAS01000725.1 GCA_003934145.1 Candidatus Viridilinea halotolerans
CGCCCCCGCCGGACGGGGGGGATGTTGCGGGGGCTCGGCCCCCGCGCCCCCGCCGTGAGTGCGCACGCGGCGCAGTCCCGCAAAGGCCACATCGGTGTAACGCATGAGTGCTATGCTATACGTACCGTTCGCTTATTTTTTTGATGGTTCGCAGAAATGGGGCAAAAGCCGCTGGTAGTAGGCGCTTTAGCGCCGTAAGCAGCCCATGATAAGACCTCACAGGTCTTGCTCTGCTACACTGGAACGCCATCACCAAAGACCTGTGAGGTCTATGCTCGCCATTATTTGAAAAGTATGTGCCATGGACGGCGCTAAAGCGCCTACTACGAGCCTTGCTCTTGGGCTTATGCGACAATCTTGTGAACTCGGTGAAAAATGAGCGAACGGCAGGCTATAGTTGCGAAGACGCCCTTTTAGTTGTGTTTCCCCGAAGGCGGCACCGTGGTTACCCATCTTGCAGAACCAATTCAGGAAGAGCAGCGGCTGGCGGCGCTGCGACGCTACCAGATTCTCGATACGCCTCCGGAACACGACTTCGATGATCTGGTGAAGTTGGCGGCAGCGCTCTGCGCGGTGCAGTTTGCGCTGATTGGGCTGATGGATCGCAATCGGCTCTGGGTGAAGGCGTGCATTGGTCTGAAGATCATTGAGTTGCCCCGCGAACATACCTTTAGCAACTACGCCCTTACCCATCCCCACGAGGTGATGGTGATTTCTGATGCGCGGAACGACCCACGTTTTGATAGGCATCCGTTGGTGATGGGTGAGCCTTTTTTGCGCTTCTATGCTGGGGTGCCGCTGGTGACGGGTGATGGCTTTGCGCTTGGGACGCTCTGTGTCTTTGATACGACGCCCCAAGTGTTGCCTTCGCTCCAGCGCGATACGCTGCGTTCGTTGGCGCATCAGGTGGTGATGCATCTTGAACAGCGCTGGCAGATTCGCCAACTGAAGGAGGCGGTTGCCGCCCGCGAGACGAGTGAACGCCACGCCCAACGCCTCGTGACTGAGTTGCAGCGCCAAGCCCGTACGCTACGCCTGCTCGATCAGGTACGTGATCTGATGGCGCAAGAGCTTGAGCTTGCGGCGGTGCTGCGCGCCATTGTTGAGGCGCTGGCGCATGTCTTTGGCTTCCATTTTGTCAGTGTCTACCTGCTTGAGGGCGATAAGCTCCGTCTGCAACACCAAGTTGGTTGCGAATATCCGCTTACGCTTGTTAAGCTGCGCGAAGGCGCCTTGGGGCGGGTGGCGCGCACTGGCCAGCCGCTGTTGCTCGCTGATGTGCGTCGTGATCCCGACTATCTGAGGCTCAATCCGGCGGTGGTGAGCGCAGTGATGGTGCCCCTGTGCGTCCAGGGCGCAGTAGTTGGGGTGCTAAAAGTGGAGACGACTCAAGTCGGCACGTTGGGCCAGGCCGATCTTGCCCTGCTCGTGGCGCTTAGCGATCAGGCCTCGCTGGCGATTGAACGGGCACGTCTGCATGATGATCTGCATGCGCGCTTGCAAGAGACCCTGTTGCTCAATCGGATTTTGACGGCGGTGGCGAGTGCGAACAATCGGGTGGAGGTACTGAATCTGGCCTGTGCCGAGTTGGCGCGGGTTCTGAATTTGCCCCAGGCGGCATGTGCATTGCTCGACGAGGAGCAGACCGAACTCACCGTGGTGAGTGAGTATCGCGCCCCGGGCCGACCCTCCGGTTTGGGCGCAGCTATCCCGTTGGCGGGTAACCCCCTGACCGAGCAGGTCTTCCGCGAGCGCGAGCCGGTGCAGGTGGCCGATACGTTGGTTGATCCGCGCACCGCTGCGACGAGTGAGCTCTTTACGCGCAGGGGTACGCGCGCCATCTTGATTCTGCCCCTGATCGTCCACGATAGTGTGATTGGCACGATTGGCCTTGATGCGCTCAACCCGCGGGTCTTTACGCAGGCCGAGATTGCACTGGCTAAACGTATCGCCTTGGCGATTGGGCCGGCCCTCGAGAATGTGCAACTGACGTTGGCGCTGCGCGTGGAGTTGGTTGAGCGTTCGCGTACCGAGTCGGCGCTGCGCGAGGCAAAAGAGGTGGCCGAAGCGGCAACCCGTGCCAAGTCGGAATTTCTGGCCAATATGAGCCATGAGATTCGCACACCCATGAATGCGGTGATTGGTATGACCGGCCTGCTGCTCGATACCCCCTTGAGCCACGAGCAGCGCGAGTTTGCCGAAACAATCCGCACCAGCGGCGATGCGCTGCTGACGATCATTAACGATATTCTCGATTTCTCTAAAATTGAATCGGGTAAATTGGAATTGGAGCAGGCACCCTTCAACCTGCGCGATTGTGTCGAGGCGGCGCTTGATCTCGTTGCGGCACGCGCTTCCGAAAAGGGGCTTGATCTCGCCTACATGATCGCTTCTGATTTACCTCACGCCCTCGTGGGTGATGTGACACGCATCCGTCAGATTTTGGTAAATCTGATCAACAACGCGGTGAAATTTACCCTCGCAGGTGAAGTTGTACTCGCAGTTGCCCAGGAAGCGCGCAGCAACGGCCTGCACCACCTGCTCTTCAGCGTGCGCGACACGGGCATTGGCATCCCGCCGGAGCGTATGGATCGCCTCTTTCATGCCTTTAGCCAGGTGGATGCCTCAACCACACGCCAGTTTGGCGGTACCGGCCTGGGTCTGGCGATCAGCCGACGGCTCTGTGAGTTGATGGGTGGCCGCATGTGGTGCGAAAGTGAAGTGGGCAAGGGGACGACCTTCTTCTTTACGCTGGCGGCCTCGGCGGCGCTGCATCAGCCCCCGCGCAGCTACCAGCGCGGAAGTGTGCCCCAATTGACCGGCAAACGTTTGTTCGTGGTGGACGATAATGCGACCAATCGTCAGATTCTGACGATGCAGGCCGAAGGCTGGGGCATGCGGGTGCGCACGAGCGCTTCGGCATACGAAGTGCTGGCTTGGCTCAAACGCGGCGATCCCTGTGATATTGCTATTCTCGATATGCAGATGCCCGAGATGGACGGGGCGCAGTTGGCTGCCGCCATTTGTGACGGCTCGCTGCCGCAACACCCTCCCCTGGTGCTGCTCACCTCCTTAGGGCGGCGCGAAGAGGATGTGCGCACCGGCCACTTTGCCGCTACACTCACCAAGCCGGTCAAACCATCCCAACTCTACAACGTGCTGCTTGATGTCCTGACTGGCACCACCAGCCACCGCACGGCTCCCGTCGTAACAACACCCGCCTTTGATGCGACCATGGCCGAGCGTCTGCCGTTGCGCATTCTTTTGGCCGAAGACAATCTGATCAATCAGAAGGTGGCCATCAGGACGCTGGGGCGGCTGGGTTATCGCGCCGATGTGGCTGCGAATGGGCTAGAGGTACTTGAAGCACTCGCCCGGCAGCCCTACGATCTGGTGCTGATGGACGTGCAAATGCCCGAACTGGACGGCCTTGAGGCTTCGCGGCGCATCGCCCGCGAGTTGCCACCAGCACGCCGCCCCTACATCATCGCCATGACCGCCAACGCGATGCAGGGCGACCGCGAACTCTGCCTGGCCGCCGGGATGGATGACTACATCAGCAAACCGGTGCGTGTTGATGATCTCGTAGCCGCATTGGCGCAGAGTGGGGCCAGCAAATCCGCTGCGCCGTGCGTGAACCCAGCGCCAGTTTTGGTTGACCCGGCCACCCTCGACGCGATCCGCGATGGCCTTGGCGATGGTGATGGGGCCATTGTGTTGGAACTGGGCCAGCTCTTTCTGCAAGAAACGCCCAAACAGATGCAGGAATTGCAGCAAGCACTGGCGACCAATAACGTTCATGATGCTACACGGGTGGTCCACACCCTTAAGTCGAGCTCGGCAATGATTGGCGCAGGTGCCTTGGCCGCCAAGAGCGGCGAGCTTGAACAGCTCGCTCGCCAGGGTGATCTGGTTGCCGTAAGCCTGCAGTTGGATTCCTTTTGTCAACTTATTCGGGCCACCATGGCGGCATTGGATACGTTGTTGCCCAACTATCGGGGGTAGGAGCAAGCGCATCCTTCAGCAAAAAGGGTAAGGAATGCGCGGGAACCAGGTTCCCGCGCATTCCTTAAAAGAGAGCAAAGGTGCTCATTATGAATCAGCGTATTTTACAAGTTGATGACGATCCGATGATGCTTGTCTATGTTGGACGTATTTTACGCACAGCGGGATACGAGGTAGTGACGGCGACAAAAGGGAGTGAGGCGCTGGAGCGCTTAGAAAGCCTACATCCTGATCTGGTTCTACTTGATGTGTTGATGCCCGATCTGGACGGCTACGAGGTCTGTCGGCGTATCCGCCGCCAGCCCGCCTTTGCGCGCCTGCCGATTTTGATGCTCACGGGCCACAATACGCTCACCGAGCGCATCAAGGGCTTCGAGGCGGGGGCCGATAACTATTTGAGCAAGCCGGTAAACCCGGAAGAGTTGCAGGTGTTGGTCAAAGTGTTGTTACAACGCCAGCAAATGACGCTGATTGCGCCGAAGGAGTTGGCGCGCACCATTGCGGTCTTCTCGCTGCGCGGGGGCGTAGGGGTTTCGAGTGTCGCGGTCAATCTGAGTGCGGGCCTAGCGCTGCTCTGGAACGAGCGTGTCGCATTGGTCGATCTTGCCCTTGCCAATGGCCAGGCAGCGTTGATGCTTGATGTGCCACCACGCAACACCTGGGCCGATTTAGCCCATGTGCCCACCGAAGAAATTGATGCGGCAATGATTGATCTGGTGATGCAAAACCATAGCAGTGGCGTGCGTGTTCTGGCTGCGCCGTCCCGTCTGGAATTGAACGAGTTGATTACTGGCGCAAAGGTG
Source organism: Candidatus Viridilinea halotolerans (assembly GCA_003934145.1). Lineage (GTDB taxonomy): Bacteria > Chloroflexota > Chloroflexia > Chloroflexales > Chloroflexaceae > Viridilinea > Viridilinea halotolerans. Next base: position 4,809 of record RSAS01000725.1, read on the forward strand.
AGCCAAGTCCTCAATCTGCTCAAGGCGACCTATTGCTACTTGGTGCTCGATTTGCCCCACGATTTTAATGAGCCATCGTTGGCCGGCCTCGATAGCGCCGACCAGATTATTCTGGTGGTCGCGCCGGAGTTGGCCTCGGTGCGGGCAGCCTCTAGCGCCTTGAAGGTCTTTGCATCGCTCAACTACCCTGATGAACGCATTAAGTTATGCTTAAATTGGACGTTTGAACGCAATGGTTTAGCCCGCAAAGAGATTGAGTCGAGCTTGGGTCAGGCTTTTGATATTATTTTGCCCTTTGCGCCTGATCACTTCATCAACGCGATCAACACTGGTGTGCCGCCGGTGATCAGTATGGCCAAAGGGCCATTGGGGGCGCTGTTTGAAGATGTTGCCTTTATGTTCAGCCGTGAAGAGCAGCGCTCACAGCGCCCCGAAAACCCCAGTGCAGCCTGGCAGCGTCTTGCGCAGCGGGCGCGTGCGGCGCGGCGCAATACGTTAGCGAATGCAACGTAAGCGAGGCCAAGATGTGTATACGAAGATCGCACCAGCGCGGCCAATCGGCGGTGGAGGTGGGCATTACCATAGCCCTCATCGCCGCCGTGGCCCTCCTCAGCCTGCGCGTAACGGGCACGCGTCTCGATCAGGTCTTTTGCCGGGTGGTGGGTGCCTTTGGCGGATCGTGTGGCCTGCTCTTGAGCGACGATTTTAACAATCTGGATGCGTGGCAGCGTGTTTCGGGCAATTGGCGCAACGAGAATGGTCAACTCTGCGGCGGGCCGCGCGAGGGACGCATCTTTACACCGCTCAATGCCAATGATTATGTCATCGATCTTGGTGGGGCAGCCTTGAGCCAAGGTGATGGCTATGGCGTCTTTTTTCGGGCTGATAATGTCAACCGTGTTAATGGCTATACCTTTCAGTACGATCCCGGCTTGCGCGGGGTGGCCTTTCGCAAGTGGGTCAATGGCAATGAGATAAGCGTACCCTTGGCCCGTGCAACGCTGCCCGACTACGCTTGGTACAGCCAAGATCGCCAGATTCAGGTGGTGGTGAATGGTGACACCTTCACGGCGCTGATTGATGGTCAACCCGTGCTGAGCGTCACCGATAGCACCTACCCGACGGGCAGCGCGCTCGGTTTGCGTACCTGGGATAATACGGTAGCCTGTTTTGATCAACTCCGCGTAGCGCCCGCGCCGTGAAAGAAGGAGGTGTCACGATGCCACGCGAACATTCCCCTGCCCTAGAAGAATTTGCCCAAGGTCTACCACCACCGCCGCCCGATCCAGCCAAGGCGCGGCGGCGCATGCGCATCCTGATGAGTCTGATGACTTTGGTGTTGGGCGTGTTGGTGGTGATCAATGTTGCCCAGAGCCGCACCTTTACCCTCCTGCGCGGCCAAGGGACGATTACCGGCCAAGTGCTTGATGCCCGAGGGATGCCGGTGCAAGCCGAATTGATCATTGAACGCACCGAACTGGTCGTCAACACTGAGGCCAACGGCACCTTCGTCATCGCCGCTGTCCCTGCGGGCCACCAACGGCTTGTCGTTGCCCGCGACGGCGTCGGGGTGGAGTATCCGATCTTGGTAATTGCCGGGGCAAGTGTTGATGTAGGGCCAGTACAAGCTGAAACAACGGCGGTACCGGTGCGCCCGTAGGGGGGGATGCCCTCATTTTAGATAATAGGGATGGTTTCGCCTTGCAGCGATTGGCTTTACCGTTTGTGGGGAGGACGCGGAGGGTGTAGCCCTCCGCGTCCTCCCCACTGGGAGTTTAAGGGCGGACAGAACATTCGCTCGGCAAGTCACGGATAGGTGATTGG
>RSAS01000549.1 GCA_003934145.1 Candidatus Viridilinea halotolerans
ATACCACACTGGTGACCGGCATGTTCGGGTAGGTCGCGGCGAGGCGGATCTGGTATTCGAGCATGCGCAGCGGCATCGGGCGTTTGCTGCCCGGCCCTTGCAATTCCAGGTGCAGAATCACCTCCGCCGGAGGCACGTTGCATTCCCCCCCTCCACTAAGGTAGAATGATACGCTAGGTTTTTATTGGCAAACCACGAAGCTACCCCCATGCCCTCGCTTACTTTTATCTACCCAGAGATGCTCTGGCTGCTGCTGCTCCTCGGGCTGATCTGGTTGGTCGCCTGGGTTACCTCGCGCCGCCTTGCGCCGTGGCGCTTCTGGACGAGCTTGGGGCTGCGTACGGCGATTGCGCTGGCGCTGATCCTTGCGGTGGCCGGGGCGCAGTGGGTGCAGCCGGTGCAGCACACTACGACGGTCTTTCTGCTCGATGGCAGTGATTCGCTGCCTGCGGCGGCCCGCGCCCAGGCGGAGGGCTTCATTCAGGAGGCGTTGCGCCAGATGCCGGAGGGCGATCAGGCGGCCATTATCGTCTTTGGCGACAATGCGCTGGTTGAACGCGCCCCGAATAACGAACAGCGCCTCGGACGCATTAGCTCGGTGCCTGTCGCTAACCGTACCAATCTCGAACAGGCGCTGCAACTCGGCCTGGCGCTCTTTCCCGCTGATACGCAAAAACGGCTTGTCCTGCTCTCCGATGGCGGCGAGAATGAGGGCCACGCCATGGAGTCTGTGCGCCTCGCCGCCGCTCGCGGTGTGCCTGTGGATGTCGTAGCGCTTGCGTTGGCCACGGGTGACGCCGAAGCGCTCGTCGCCTCCGTTCAAGCGCCCGTCTACGCCCGCGAGGGCCAAGCGGCTACGCTTTTGTCCACCGTGGAGAGTAGCGTCGCTCAGCAGGCGCTCGTGCGCCTGATCGGCGATGGTGGGGTGCTCCAAGAGAAGGTCGTCGCGCTAGAGGCTGGCGTGACCCAAGTGCCGTTTCAGGTTGAACTGAGCGGTTCCGGTTTCCAACGTTTTCGGGTGCAAATTGAACCTGAAATAGACGGGCGGCTGCAAAATAATGAGGCCGCGACACTGATTAACGTCGCTGGCCCGCCGCGTGTGTTGCTCATCGCTGCCACACGCGCCGATGCCCAGCCGCTCGCTGCTGCGCTCGCGGCAACCAATGTCAATACGGAATTGCTCGCGCCCGAAGCGCTGCCGACCACACCGCTGGCCCTCACGAGCTACGATGCGGTAGTGTTGGTGAATACGCCCGCCCGCGCCCTGCCCGTCGGCGCAATGAGCGCCCTCGAGACCTATGTGCGCGATTTTGGCAAGGGACTGGTGATGGTGGGGGGCCGCGATAGCTATGGCCTCGGTGGCTACGGGCGCACGCCGGTCGAGGCCGCGCTGCCCGTCGAAATGGATGTGCGCAACCGCGAACAACGCCCCGATCTGGCGCTCATTTTTGTGATCGATAAATCGGGTTCAATGGATGCTTGCCACTGCAATGCGCCCGATGTGAGTAGTGATGCCTTTACGACACGCAAACTCGATATTGCCAAAGAGGCGGTCGCGCAGGCGGCAGCGGTGTTGCACCCGCAAGATACGCTCGGTATCGTCACCTTCGATAGTCGCGCCTTCCAGACCATGCCCCCCGCCAATGGCATGACGGTCGAACAGGTGCTGCAAGCGCTCAATAACGTTGCGCCCGAAGGCGAAACCAACATCCACGCCGGGTTGGTCGAGGCCGAAGCGCTGCTCAATCAGGTTGATGCGCGCATCAAACACGTCATTCTGCTCACCGACGGCTGGGGCGGCGGCAACGATCAGAGCGCCGTCGCCGAGCGCATGCGCAACGCCGGCATCACCCTTTCGGTCGTCGCTGCCGGTGGCGGCTCTGCCGACGAACTCGAACGGCTCGCTGCAACAGGCGGCGGGCGCTACTACGCCTCCGAAGATATGTCCGATGTGCCGCAGATCTTTGTGGACGAGACGATGACGACGCTGGGTAACTACATCATCGAACGCCCCTTCTTCCCGGTGGCGGTGGGCATGCACCCCCTCCTGACGGGCATCAGTGAACTGCCCATGCTCTATGGCTACAACGGGGCGACAACCAAAGCCACCGCCCGCGAGGTCTTGCGCAGCGACGACGGCGAGCCGATTTTGGCGGTTTGGCAGTATGGTTTGGGCCACAGTGCCGCGTGGCTGAGCGATACGCGGGGCCAGTGGGCGCGCAATTGGCTCACCTGGGAGGAATTTCCGCGCTTTGCGGGCCAACTACTCGACGCGGTGCTGCCGCAGCCCGACGACGAGACGATCATGCCGGAGGTGCTGGTGGCGGGCAGCGAAGTGACGCTGCGCCTCAACACATCCTCCAGCGAAGACGAAGCGCAAACGGATCGCCTTCAGAATCTGAGCCTCACGGCCAAGGTGATCAACATGGCGGGGGAGGTGGTGGTGCAAGGGGAAACCTTGGCGCAAGTTGGGCCGACGAACTACCTCAGCCGCTTCGCCAGCCCGCCACCTGGAAGCTACCTCGTGCAGGTGCAGGGGCGCTACGGCGACGGCACACCCCTCTTGCTGACGCTGGGCATGGTGGTGCCCTATTCGGCAGAGTATCGCGGCAACACCGCCAACCCCGCGCTGCTGAGCGAGTTAGCCGCGCTCACCGGCGGCCAGGAATTGCGCGACCCAGCGGCGGCCTTTGCGCCCACATTACTCAGCGTTACTCAGGCGCAAGAGTTGGGGCTGACGCTGACCCTCTTGGCCTTCTGCCTACTCCCCTTCGACATTGCCCTACGCCGCTTATTGCTGCACCGCAGCGATTTCGGCGCCTTGGAGCGTCTGCGCCGCACACAAAAGGCCCCTCCCGCGCCCACGCCCGCCGATGCCACCCTGAGCCGCCTGCAAGCGGCCAAAGATCGCGTGGGAACACGCATCAGCAGCGTGACAACCACGCCGCCAGCGGCGCCACCTCCAGCGACACAAGCCGAAGATCCGCTTGAACGTCTCCGCTTGGCCAAACAGCGGGCGCGCCGCCGCGCCGCCGGCGAGGTGGAGGAGCAGTAGCCAATATACGGAGCAACCCTATGCTAGTCTCAACCCACCTGACCGTGGCCGCCCTGGAGGGCTTGCCGGAAAACGATGGCAAGCGCTACGAATTGTTTGAAGGAGATCTGCACGTGACCACCCAGCCGAGCGTAGAACACCAACTGGTTGCCGATGCAGTGTGTGAACTGTTACGCGCTTGGAATCGCAAGCATGGCCAAGGCGGACTAACAGTGAGCGCGCCAGGGGTGATTCTGGCGAACGATGAGGCCTTTGCGCCCGATGTGGTCTGGTACAGCGCGACACGGCGGGCGAGCTACCGTCGGCCCGAAGGAAAATTCTATGGCCCGCCCGATCTCGCGGTCGAGGTACTCTCGAAGGGCCAGAAGAATGAGCAGCGCGACCGCGTCTTGAAGCCGGCGCGCTACGCCTACTGGGGCATCAACGAATATTGGCTGGTGGATCGTTTCGCCCGCAACGTCGTCGTCCACCGGCTGACCGGCGCGGATTACGCAATTGTCGCAACACTTGCAGCCACGGCGACGTTGACCTCGCCGTGGCTGCCCGATTTTGCCTGCGTAGTCGGCGAATTTTTTGCTGATTTGGCTGAGTAACATGGCATAGCATGGCGGTTGTAACGTCCCAATAAGCTCAAGGAGCATCCGCAGATTACGCAGATGAGGAAGCAATAATCTGCGTAATCTGCGAACGATTAGGAGGACTTTGCAACCGCCATGTATGGCATAGCACGATGGAGTAACCCTATGCTGGTTTCAACTCACCTGACCGTGGCCGCCCTGGAGGGCTTGCCAGAAAACGATGGCAAGCGCTACGAGTTGTTTGAAGGAGAGCTGCACGTGACCACCCAGCCGAGCGTAGAACACCAACTGGTTGCCGATGCGGTCTGCCGTGAACTCTACCTCTGGAATCGCAAGCATGGCCAGGGCGGACTGACGGTGAGTGCGCCAGGGGTAATTCTAGCGAACGATGAGGCTTTTGCGCCCGATGTGGTCTGGTACAGCGCGACACGGCGGGCGAGCTACCGTCGGCCCGAAGGAAAATTCTATGGCCCGCCCGATCTCGCGGTCGAGGTACTCTCGAAGGGCCAGAAGAATGAGCAGCGCGACCGCGTCTTGAAGCCGGCGCGCTACGCCTACTGGGGCATCAACGAATATTGGCTGGTGGATCGTTTCGCCCGCAACGTCGTCGTCCACCGGCTGACCGGCGCGGATTACGCAATTGTCGCAACACTTGCAGCCACGGCGACGTTGACCTCGCCGTGGCTGCCCGCTTTTGCCTGCGTAGTCGGCGAATTTTTTGCTGATTTGGCTGAGTAATGCGAAAGGTCTTGCCCCATGCTCCACCTCGCCGCAGATGTCGCCCAAGCCCTCGACGAACAGCGTCCGGTCGTGGCCCTCGAGAGTACGGTGATCAGTCATGGCCTGCCCTACCCCCAGAATCTTGCGGTGGCCTTGGCGCTGGAGGAGGAGGTACGTGCTGCGGGGGCGGTGCCGGCCACCATTGGTGTGGTGGCGGGGCGGTTGGTGGTGGGCATGGACGGGGCGGCGCTGGAGCGTTTTGCGACCAAGCGCGAGCAGGTGCGCAAGCTCACGCGGCGCGATCTGGCGGTGGCGGTGGCGCAGGGGGCCGATGGTGCCACCACGGTGGCGGCGACGATGGCCCTAGCGGCGGCGGCGGGCATCAGCGTCTTTGCCACCGGCGGGATCGGCGGCGTCCATCGCGGGGCCGAGTTGAATTGGGATGTTTCAGCGGATCTAACCGAACTGGGGCGCACGCCGGTGCTGGTGGTCTGCGCAGGAGCGAAAGCGATCCTCGATCTCTCCGCGACACTGGAATACTTAGAAACCTTGGGGGTGCCGGTAGTGGGCTACCAGTGTCACGAGTTTCCCGCCTTCTACAGTGCGCAGAGCGGGTTGCCGGTGAGCGCCCGGGCGGACGATGCGGCGGCAGCGGCGCACCTCTGGCGGGTGCAACGCGCCTTGGCCCCGATGGCCTCGCCGGGGGGCATGTTGCTCTGTGTGCCGCCACCGCCGACGGTGGCGCTGGGTCGCACTGCGGTTGAGGCAGCCCTTGGCCGCGCCCTCGCGCAGGCTACGCAAAAAAACGTACGAGGGCCCGACGTAACTCCCTTTCTCTTGGCTGCCATGGCCGAGGAGACGAACGGCGAGAGTGTTGCAACGAATATCGCATTGTTACGCCAAAATACCGCTGTTGCCGCAGCGGTCGCAGTGGCCCTGACCCGCCAACCCTAAAAAGGGATTGAGATATAATTCCCAATGTTTGCAGCACAAAGTACTTGACAAGTTGCGTTTTCACAACTATACTCATCTGCACAACCTTATAATATTGCCCCGCTTAACCACGAAGCGTTAAGCGCAGAACAAGACTCGTTGCCGAGGGCGGTGCTCCTTCTCCTTGGGGAGGGGCCCTCTTTTGTACCCTTTTTATCCAAAGCTAGGAGCTAAGATCAATGCTCAAGCGAACGTCGCCCGTTTGGGAGCTGGCCGAATCGCAGACCCTGGAGCAGGACGCAGAGCTGGAGCCCCTGGCTGATTTTGATGAACCGGCTCATGCCCCCGCGCGGGCGGCTCGTCCGAGCGAGCCGAGTCTGGATGCGGTGCAGCACTACCTCCAAGAGATTGGCCGCGTCTCGTTGCTAACTGCGGGTGAAGAGGTTGAATTGGCGGAACGGATTGAACGCGGCAATGCAGCCGAAGATCGTCTGACAATCACATGTGAGTTGGGTTGGACGTTGCGCCGTGCCCTCGATCAGGATGTGCAACTTGGCCATGATGCGCGTCGTCATCTCATTCAGGCCAACTTGCGCCTCGTGGTGAGTATCGCCAAGAAGTATGTGGGTCGCGGCCTCTCGTTGCTCGATCTGATCCAAGAGGGCAATATTGGCCTGATGCGCGCCGTCGAAAAATTTGACCATCGCAAAGGCAATCGGTTTAGTACCTATGCGACGTGGTGGATTCGCCAAGCCGTCACGCGGGCGATTGCCGAGCAGGGTCGCACCATCCGTCTGCCCGTGCATATGAGTGAGTCGGTGGGCCAGGTGAAGCGCACCACCGAGCGTCTCGCTCAGTCGTTGGAGCGCCAACCGATGCCCGAAGAGATCGCATTAGCGCTGGGCCAGCCTGTGGATCGCATCCGCCGCGTGCTCGAAGCCGCCCGCCGTCCCGTTTCGCTCGAGACGCCAGTTGGTGACGAGGGTGAACATACGCTTGGCGATTTCCTGACCGATGAGGAGCGTCCTTCGCCCGTCGATTGCGCTTCGTCGCTCTTGCTACGCCGCGATCTTTCGGTGGCACTTGATCACCTCACCGAGCGCGAGCGCCGCATCATCGATCTGCGCTATGGTCTGCTCGATGGCCGTCGCCGTACCCTCGAAGAGGTCGGGCGCACGCTGGGCATGACCCGCGAGCGCGCCCGCCAGATCGAAGCCGAGGCGCTACGCCGCCTGCGTAGCCCCGATGTGGGCCAGCACCTACGCGACTATTTGGAGTAAGACAAGGTTCGTAACCAAGTTACGCTTTTTGCCGCTGCCGCGGCGGGGGTGC
>RSAS01000080.1 GCA_003934145.1 Candidatus Viridilinea halotolerans
GGGTTGCTGGGGGTGGCTATTCTCATCCAAGAGCAGTTCCACGATACGCAACTGAGCCCGGCGAATGTGTTGGGGACGCTGTTTATTATTGCGGCGCTGCTTGGCCTGCTAGAATTGCCCGTCTACCCGTTGACGCTTGATCTGCGCGTCGAGGAGGGCGGCGGCTGGTTTGGCTTCTGGCTGGTGCATCTGCTCAACCAGGCGATTGGGCTGCCAGCGACGACGTTGGTGCTGGTGGTGGTGGGGCTGGCGGGGGTTTTGTTGACCTTTAATTTGACGTTGCGCGAGTTGCTGCTGGGTTTTGCGCAGCGTAGCGCCGAATTCTGGGCGCTGCTCTGGGGGGGGCCGCGTAGCCCCCGGGCGGAGCGCACCAAGTTGGTTGATGCCGATTTGCCCTTTATGCCGCCGCCGCAGCCGCAGGGCGAAGAGAAGATTGTGCCGACGCCGATTGCAGCCCGCCCGACGCGGGCGAGCCTCTTCCAGCGCCCTGGTGCGCCCGCAGAGTTGCCGGCACCCAAAGCAGAAGCGGCGGAAACGACGAAGCCCGCTGCCGCGAAGACGACAAAGGGCAAAACCACCTCCGCGAAAGAGGACGCCGCACCCGCCGCTCCACCTAAGGCGGCAGTGGAACCAACGGTGGAGCAGGAGGAGCTTGAGGGCTTCGCGCTCACCCAGGTGCATCGGGCGTGGCCCCTGCCGCCGCTCGATCTGCTGGAGCAGACATCATCCGATGGGCGTATGGGTGATACCGATATTCGTTCGCTCTCGCGCACGATTGAGGATACGCTGGCCAGTTTTAAGGTTGAGGCCCAGGTGGTGAATGTCAACCCCGGCCCGGCGGTGACGCAGTTTGAGGTGCAGCCTGCGGTGGGCGTCAAGGTGAGTAAGATTACGTCGCTAGAAAAGGATCTTGCCCTGGCCCTCGCTGCCTCTTCGATCCGCATTGAAGCGCCAATTCCGGGCAAATCGGCGGTGGGCATTGAGATACCCAACTCTTCGATCTCGGTGGTGGGCCTGCGCGAAGTGGTGGATAGCGAAGAGTTTGAGTTGAGCAAAGGGCGCATGAAGTTGCCCTTGGGCAAGGATATTAGCGGTAGTCCGGTGATTGCCGACATGACGCGCATGCCCCACCTGCTCGTCGCGGGCGCAACCGGCTCCGGGAAGTCGGTGGCGGTCAATGCCTTCCTCTGCGGCCTGCTGTTGCGTCACACCCCCGACGAACTCAAGCTCATTATGGTTGACCCTAAGATGGTCGAGATGACCGTCTACAACCACATTCCCCATCTGCTCTCGCCGGTGGTGACGGAGTTGGAGCGGGTGGTGCCGACGTTGAAGTGGGCGACGCGCGAGATGGAGCGGCGCTACAAGATTTTTGCGCGCCATGGCGTGCGCAACCTGGATAGCTACAAGCAGTTGGCGCGCAAACGGGCCGATCTGGAGCCGATGCCCTACATTCTGATCGTCATTGACGAGTTGGCCGATCTGATGATGATGGCCCCTGATGAGGTGGAGATGCACATCTGCCGTTTGGCGCAAATGGCGCGAGCGACGGGCATTCACCTGATCATTGCGACGCAACGCCCGTCGGTGGATGTAATCACCGGCCTAATCAAGGCCAATTTCCCGTCGCGCATTGCGTTTGCTGTCACGTCGCAAGTAGACAGCCGCGTCATTCTTGATGTGCAGGGGGCGGATCAGTTGCTCGGACGGGGCGATATGCTCTACATGGCGGCTGATTCGGCCAAGCTGGTGCGTATTCAGGGCACATTTGTCTCGGATCGTGAAGTGGAGAAGTTGGTCGCTTTTTGGCGCCAGGCGACGCCGCCGGAGCCAACAGCGAGCGGGACACCGGGCAAAGTGGCGGCGGGGGCCAAACAGCCGGGCGGCTCGCTGGGCATGAACGGCCCGCCCTTCAGCGGGGCGCTGCCGGGGCCGCCGCCGATTGAGGTGAGCGCGAAACCAACGGCGGCGTCCGGCAGCAAGAAGCCCGCTGCGGCGGCAGCGACACCCGTTGCAGCAACGGCGACGACACCCGCCGATGAGACCTTTCGTCCGCCGGGGGAATTTCTTTCTACCGACGAGCAGGACGAGTTGCTGCCGCAAGCGATTGATCTGGTGCAGCAGCACCAACGCGCCTCGGCCTCGTTGTTGCAGCGGCGCTTGCGCATCGGCTATAGCAAAGCGGCGCAACTGATTGATCTGCTGGAGCAGCAAGGCATCGTTGGCCCGCCGGAGGGCGGGCGTTCGCGCGAGGTGTTGCGGCGGGAGGAGTGAATTGCGTTGAACGCAACGGGGGCGTGCGGGAACTTGGTTCCCGCACGCCCCCGCTGTCAAGAAAACTAACGCGCCACCAAAGGCAAGAAGACCTGCACCTGCGAATCGCGGATGGTCAACGTCGTGTGCGCTTGCTCACCGAGACGCGCCCCGACGGCGTTGTTGAGCGCAAGGTTGACGCTTCGCTCACCGCTTAGTCGTGCATTGTCGAGCAGATCGAGCGTAACCACCTTGCGCGTTTCGCCCGGCGCAAAACGCAACGTGCCGATCAGCGCCGTGTAGTCGCCACCCGCTAGCGCCGTCCCGCCGTTGCTCTGGTAGTTGACCGTCACGGTGTTGCTGAGCGGGATGCTCAGGGTGACTGCGATTTCAACCTGCTGTGCGCCCTCGTTCACCTGGTACTGCGCCTCGGCAAAGTTGAGGGTGGGGGTCTGCGCGGGCGTCAGGGGCGTCAGGTGCATGTGCAGGTCGAGCACCTCCGGCGGCACGCCAACCATGGTGCTCACGCGGCGCTCGTAGCCGGGTGCCTCCACCGTGATATACCAGCAGCCCCTAGCGACATCCCAGCCATAGTAGCCATCGACGCCGGTCACCTGCGGATTGACCTGTGGATCGATCAGGTTCGGATCGGCAGCCGCGATAATGCCCAATGCCTCGTTGGCTGCCGGTAGGTTATCCCATGTGCGGCCATTCAAAGTCGCTGGCGTCTCACAGGTGTTGGGACGGGTGTCATTGCCATCAACCTTGGGCGCATAGCTCGGCACATTGAAGATCTGGACAACGGCCCCCTCAATCGGCGCTAGGGTGTTGGCATCGCGCACAAAGCCACTCGGATCGAAGAGTACCACCCGGCCAAGATCAACCCGTTCTGCGCCTGCGCCGCAGTCGAAGGTGAGCTTCAGTTCACCAGCGGCCACCTGACTGGCCGGGATCGTCACGCGGAAGATGCCGCTGCCCGTCGGATGTTCGCTCATCGGGAAGGGCGCAGTGCCGAGGTGTAGCGTCACCGCGCTTGGCGTTGCGCCGTTCGCACAAACCACCTCACGCACCACCACCAGATCGCGGGCGCGCCCGTTGGCGACCGAGACCGTCACGAGGCCAGTATCGGGATCGCTCGTCACCCCCGACCCGTTGCCGTTGATCTGTGCCGCTGGCGGTAGCGGATCGGCAAAGACCGCATCAATGCTACTGGTTGTCGCTCGATCCTGCACCGCCACCAGGGTCGCGCTGCTAGCACTGCCCGCCTGGTTGTAGAACTGGCGGCGCTGATTGGTGGGATCGTAGAAACTGATCTGATACTGGCCCACCGGCAGATTGGCGAGGCTATAGTTACCCTCGGCATCGGTGCGCGTCGTGCCGACAACGAAGGGGGGCACACCGGCAACGATGCGATTGGCCACAACATGAACGCCAGGCAGTTTTACACCACCACTGGTGCGCGCTTGGCCGGTGATCGTCCCCAATTCGGGGGCGGTGCGAAAGACATCCACCACCAGCGTATTGGTCATCGTGTGTAGCGAATTGCTTGCCACGAGGGTCAGCGTATAGGTACCCGTCGCATTAAAGGTATAGTCGAGCGTCGGGCCACTGGTCAGCGCTTCCGCCCCCATGTGCCAACTCAAGGCCACATTACGCCCACCGCTGAGTGCGGCCTCGTAGCGTACGGGGGTAAAGACCTCAACTTGCCTGGGGCCAGCCACATGCACACCGGAGAAGTATGCATCACCACCAGCCACGCCCGTCAGATCGGCATCAATACCGCCTGTAGTCACACCCTCAACCACCGCCACCGGCGTGGCAGCGTCCATCTCCGCTACCTGATTGTAGTATGCAGGCGTGTAGAGTCCACCACTAGCGCCAAAACGCACCAGATAGCTCCCCGTCGCCAGCCGTGGCAGACGGTAGCTGCCATCGCGGTTGCTGTAGGTAGATGCTACCCAATTCCGCGTTGCAGCATCGTAGGCTACAATGTGGACGCCATACTGGCGCACGCCATCAACACGCACCACCCCGCTCATAGCACCGCCAGGTTGGGCCACGATATCGATCCCGCTCAGCGCTTGCCCCTGGGTGACCGCAACCGTCGTCGCCTCTGCCAACGTCGCCGCTGCCGGGTGGTAGGCGGGGCGTGCGTTGCCCTCATAACTGCCATCGGGCAACCCTACGCGATAGTTGCCCGTCGGCAGGCCGACGAAGCGGTATGCACCCGCCCCTTCCTCTTCGCGAGCATTGAGGTATTGGGATTGGTAGAATTGCCACTCCCCGCCAACTTCGCGGTAGAGGACAACATACCCCAATTCCTGATAACTCTCGTGCATCCACGGGTTCAGCGGTGCATCACCCACATAGATTTGGCCCGTAATGCTGCCGCCCAGCGGGAGCGCGGTATCGATGCCGGTGAGCGTGGCACCAGCCGCAACCGTCACCGTCGTGCCAAGCGCCAAGTCGGCTTGGTTGTTGTAGCAGCGGATCAAGTAGGCGCGAGCTTCCCAGTTTGGACTGAAACAGAGCCGATATTCACCACTGGCGAGGCGATTCAGGCTATAGTTGCCATCGTTCCCGCCCCAAGCATCGCCAACAGAGCGCCACGTATCGCCGTCATTGATGTAGAAGGTAACATTCGTTGCCATCCCAGCGCCCGTATCGGCAGCGGTGACGCGGCCACTCAGCGTAGCCCCAGCGACCAGATCGACATCAACGGTGCGTGTTATGCCGCCGCTCAGCGACAACTCATCCGCCCCGCTGAGCGTCGAGGATGTGGGGTAGAAGCGGGATGCCCAATTACTCGCAGAGCTCGTGTTGCGCACTTCCACCTTGTAGTCGCCATCGGGTAAGCCATGAGTGGTGTAGCTGCCATTCTGGTCTGTATAAGACATCGCCCACCACCTGATGTAGCTACCACTGCTATCTTTTTGATACAGGCTAACGTGCGCATTAGCTAAAGGCTGGCCAGCGCCACGCACCACGCCGCTGATGCGATTGAGGCGCTGCAGCGCCATATTAATATTGGCGGCCGTCTGGCCTAACGCCACCTGAGTACTGTTAGGATAGGACTGATCCTGGTAGTCTTGGTGTGAGAAGGAGACGCTATAGTTACCCTCTGCTAAACCGCAGATGCGATACTCCCCCTGCGCATCGCTGGTCGTTGTGCGGTGCATCCAAGCAGAGGCAGAGACACTCACCCCCGCAATCGGCGCATCATTCTCCTGATCAGCCACGCGCCCACTGATGCAGCCGCCGCGATCGAGGATCGCATTGGCCGTAAGCTGCACGCCACTCGTTGCGCTCACGGCGGTCGCCGCGCTCATCTCGCGCGCACCGTCATAGTACTGGGGAACATACTCATCGTCAGGATCATAGAAATAGAGGCGATAATCGCCTGGTACCAACGCAGCGAATGTGTAGGTGCCGCTAATGTCAGTGGTGGCTTGAAGCCATGAGGAATACCACTCATCGGAAAAATAGTTAATGCGCACCCGAATGCCCGCAAGTGGTGTACCGCTGCTGCGATCCGTCACCATACCCCTCACGCTCGCACTCATATCGTACTGCGCATTGATCCCCGTCACCGCTTGACCAGCGGCGACCGCCACCAAGGTGGCATCTCCCACAGTGCTGGCGTTGTTGTAGTACTGGATTGGTAAAAGACGAGTCGTGCCAGCGAAAGTGATACGGTAACTGCCCACCGGCAGGCTGCCGAAGCTATAGTTACCCGCCGCATTGGTTTGGGCACCCCACCCCCCGCCGCCTGCCGACAAAGCATGAACAGAGACCCCTTGCAAGGGGTTCCCCGCGTGGTCGGTCACCCGTCCGCCAATACTGCCATTAGATGCCTGCACCGGCAGGGCAGCCGCGACAGCGAACAGGGCCATGAGTAGACACAGGCCGGTCAGAATGCGAAACATCAGTGGCCGCGATCCGGAGTGGTCTGCGCTCGTTGGCATAAAAACCTTCTTTTTGATGAAACCACTACTAAACAGTCTGTCAACAGGCATAACAGATTTGTTGTCGTTTTGCCAAATTTGACTTGACGTATTCATAACGCATAAAATGAGAAATCGCTAAGACGAGAATAGTACTTTAGTCCCGAACTTACCCTGACATAAGTACCATTTAACGTAAGCCTCTGGCGGGCCTTGCGGCGGGGGTGCGGGGGCATGGCCCCCGCAACACTCGCCTTGCGGCGGGGGCTCGGGGGCATGGCCCCCGCAACACTCGCCTTGCGGCGGGGGCTCGGGGGCATGGCCCCCGCAACACTCGCCTTGCGGCGGGGGCTCGGGGGCATGGCCCCCGCAACACTCGCCTTGCGGCGGGGGCTCGGGGGCATGGCC
>RSAS01000515.1 GCA_003934145.1 Candidatus Viridilinea halotolerans
ACTTTTTTGCACAAGCCAGTTCGCTGCTCCACCGCACCAGAACGCGGCGGAGCAAAAAACTCTATACCCGAAAGATACTGCTGGTTTATTCCCCTGGGAGCGCGGGCGTCCCGCCCGCGCTCCCAAAGGAACTTTGACGCGAAGTGCAACGTTACACTTGCAACAGGCTCTGTTCCCCTGTTCCCCTGTTCCCCTGTTCTCACCCCCCTTGGAGGCCCCTTATGGCACAACGTTTGCCCCTCTTGATGTTTACCATGATCCTGATCGTGTCCCTGACGGCGTGTGGCGGAACTCAAGTGAGCCAGCAGCCTGCCCCACCCCCCGCAGCAGAGAATAGCGGCGGCGGGGCGGCGGCCCCCGCCGTGCCTGAACCCGCGTCGGCCCCCTCGTCGGTGGATGAGTATACCTCTGATGCGTCGGAGGCAGAGGTTGGCGGCGCCCCGCCTGTGGTTGCCGAGCGCGAAGGGCCAATGGCGGTCGCGCCGACGGCGACGGTCTCGGCTGGAGCATCAGGCTTGCCCGCTCCTGCTACGGATGGCATGATCGCTGAGGCACCGGCAGCGGCGCCAGAGAGCGGGGCGCCCATGCCGCGCCCCGATCCGCGCCAAGCGCCGGAGGCGGCGATCAAGGCGGGTGAAATTAATGATAATGAGCAGTTTGCCGCCTATCTCGACTACTTGCAGGGCTATAGTTGGGGCAATGTGCGCCACGCCGACGTGAGTGAACGCTACGTGCTGCGCGTGCTTGGTGAGGGTCAGCGCCCGTTGCACGATGCGCGTGTGACGGTCTATGACGGCGAACGTCAGATCTTCCAGGGGCGCACCTATGCCGATGGGCGTGCGCTCTTTATGCCGCGTATCTCTGATACCCAGCAGACGACCGAATTCCGCGTGGTGGCCGCGTATGGCGCGGTGCAGGGCGAGGCGCTGTTGCGCCGTGGCGAAGTGGAGGTGGTGGAGATTGGTTTGCGCGGGGCGACCCCCGAAGAGGCGCTGCGTCTCGATCTGCTCTTTATGCTCGATACGACGGGGAGTATGGAGGACGAGTTGCGACGCATCCAGCAGACGATTGATAGCATTGCTGAGCGCATTGACGCCTTTACGCCGCGTCCCGCAATTCATTATGGCTTGGTGGCCTACAAAGATGTGGACGATGAGTATGTGACCCGTTCCTTCGATTTTACGCCCGACCTCGCCGCCTTCCGCTTGGAGTTGGCGCGCCTCTCGGCGAATGGCGGCGGCGATACGCCCGAAGCGGTAGACGAGGCGCTCTATGATGGTATGATGGTGTTGCAGTGGCGCGATGAGCCAACCGTGCGCATTGCCTTTCTCGTTGCCGACGCGGGGCCGCACGTCCCTGGCCCGTCACAATTCACGTACCTCGACGGCATCCGCGAGGCGGTGGCGCGCGGCGTGAAAATCTACCCGGTTGCGGCGAGCAATACCGAACCCCAAGCGGAATATGTCTTCCGTCAATTAGCTCAACAGACGATGGCCAGTTTCATCTTTTTGACCTACCAACCCGGCGCGAGTAGCGGTGCCCCCGGCGAAAGCACGCCGCTGGAGGCGGGTGAGCAGGCTTACACGGTCGAACGGCTCGACGACTTGATTGTGGGTATTGTCGAACGCGAATTGCGTGCGGCAGTGGGCGCACGCTGATTTTGTAGGGGGTGGCGGGAGAACCAGGTTCCCCCGCCACCCCCCTGAGGGGATTATGTTCAAACACCTCTTCGGCACCAGCCTGCCGATCATCCAAGCCCCCCTGGCGGGCATTCAGGGCAGCACGATGGCGCTTGCCGTCAACGCAGTGGGTGGGTTAGGCTCGTTGCCCGCCGCAATGCTCAGTTTGGAGGATTTGCAGCGCGAATTGACGATCTTGCAGGCTCAGGGTCAGCCCTATAATGTCAACTTCTTTAGCCACACACCGCCCACGCCCGACGCGCAGCGCGAGGCGGATTGGCGGGCGGCGCTGGCCCCCTACTATGCCGAGTTGGGCCTGGAGCTCGACGCAATTCCAGTCGGCCCGGCGCGCACACCTTTTAGCGCCGCCGCCGCCGCATTGCTCGCCCAAGTGCGACCGCCCGTGGTCAGTTTCCACTTTGGCCTGCCTGCGCCTGAATTGCTCGCCCAAGTGCGCGCCACCGGCGCTAAGATTCTCTCGACGGCGACAACGGTAGAAGAGGCGCGCTGGCTCGCGGCGCAGGGCGTGGATGCGATCATTGCCCAAGGCATCGAGGCGGGCGGCCATCGCGGCACCTTCCTTAGCCACGATCTCAGTAGCCAACTGAGTACCCTGGCGCTTGTGCCCCAGATCATTGATGCCGTAAACATTCCGGTGATCGCCACGGGCGGCATCGCCGACGCACGCGGCGTGGCGGCGGTGTTGGCACTGGGCGCCGTGGCCGCCCAAGTCGGCACGAGCTACATGCTCTGCACGGAGGCCAAAACAAGCCCGCTGCATCGCGCCGCGCTCATCAGTGAGGCCGCGAACTTCACGGCGGTTACGAATCTCTTCACCGGACGCCCAGCCCGTGGCATTGTCAACCGCATCATGCGCGAACTCGGCCCCATGCAGGCGGGCATACCCCCTTTCCCCATGGCCGCCGCTGCCATGGCCCCCCTGCGCACCCGCGCCGAAGAACGGGGTTTCACCGACTTCTCGCCCCTCTGGGCCGGCCAAAATGCTACTGGCTGCCGCAACGTCTCTGCCGGGGAATTGACCCTGGGGCTGGTTGGTTGACAGGGATGGCGTGAGAGGTTCGCTTGTTCACCGGATGCTGGCCGCAGGCTTTGGAAATTCTTGTGCGCCGCATCCCTATGTTATACTGACTTTGTGCGCCCCCAGCGCCATCTAAATCCACACCAATTCCGCAATATTATCCTCATAAGGAGTAGCACAGTGACGACGCTTGGCAAAGATGTAACCATTATGTGGCTTGGTCATGGGACATTTCACATGACCACCCCCGAAGGTAAGGGCATCCTCGTTGATCCCTGGATTGAGGGCAACCCTGTGTGCCCCGATGAGCTCAAATCGCGTGTCTGTGAGCATCTTGCGGCTATTTTTGTCACCCACGCTCACTTTGATCATGTGGGCGATCTGGTCGAGATTGCCCAGCAGACGGGTGCCCCGGTGATCTGTCAGTACGATCTCGTGCCCTATTTCGAGCGGCAGAATATCTCCGGCGAGCAACTCGTTGGTTTCAATAAGGGTGGTACCATCACGGTCGCTGATGTCCGCGCCACCATGACCAATGCGATCCATTCCAGTACCACGTTTGAGGATGGGCAGATCCTTGGCCTCGGTACAGCCGCTGGTTTTGTCTTTCGCTTCTCGAATGATTTCACCATCTACTTCGCTGGTGATACCTGTGTGACCATGGATATGCAGATTATTGCCGATCTCTACAAGCCCGATCTGGCGATTCTGCCCATTGGCGACCACTTCACCATGGATGCGCGTCAGGCCGGCTATGCGATGAAGCTCATTCGTGCGCCCTATGTCATTCCCTGCCACTTTGGCACCTTCCCCATCCTGACAGGCACCCCCGATCAGTTGGTTGAAGCCTGTAAGGAGTTTGGGGTTGAGACACAGGTGATCGCGCTGAAGCCCGGAGAGTCGGTGGCGTAAGCTATGAAGATCATTGCTCCTACCCAAATCCGTCATCTCCTTGAGCCACAGTTGCCCGCTGAAGTGAGCGCCGTCTGGATTGCGCCGACCCTTGAATTTGAGGGCGACCCGCATGGGGCGCTCGCCTACATGCGCTGGTGGGGCGAACAGGATGCCTTTCTCTATGTGTTGGAGCAGGCACAACAGTTGCGCTGGGTGCATACGCCCAGCGCCGGGGTGGATCACCTGCTGGTGCCGTTGGTTTTCGAGCGCGACCTGATGCTCACCAACAGCGCTGGGGTGCATGCCATCCCCATGGCTGAATTCGTGATGGGCCTGCTCTTGGCACGCGTGAAACGCCTGCCCGATTACTATGCGGCGCAGACCGAACGGCGCTGGATCGGCGAGTTGGGGCTGTCTGAACTCTACGGGGCGACGATGCTGATCCTGGGGTTAGGCGGCATTGGCCAAGCCCTAGCCGAACGAGCATCAGCCTTTGGCATGCGCGTCTGGGGCAGTCGTCGCCGCAATTCTAGCACCACGCCCGGCGTCGAGCGCGTCGTGACCGGCGACGCTTGGCGCACACTTTTGCCCGACATCGATTATCTCGTCGTTACCGCACCGCTCACCGCTGAGACGCGCGGTATGGTTGATGCCGCCGCCTTTGCGGCCATGCCCTCCACGGCCTATCTGGTCAATGTTGCCCGTGGCCCCCTCGTAGATGAGGCCGCCATGATCGCCGCCCTGCGCAGCGGCCAACTCGCTGGTGCCGCCCTCGACACCTTCGATCAAGAGCCGCTTCCGCCGGAGCATCCGCTCTGGCAGTTGCCCCAGGTGACGATTACGCCCCATGCGACGGCCCATTCGCCGCGGATGCACGCGCGCCAGGTGACGCTCTTCCTAGAGAACCTCGCCCGTTTCCGCAATGGCCAGCCGCTGCTGAATGTGGTGGATAAATCCGCTGGCTATTAGTTTTTAAGGAGACAAAAAACCAATGCTTGAGCATTTGCATCAGTCCGATCCGGCTATCGCTGCGTTGATTGAGCAGGAAGCCGTGCGGCAGCGCGAAGGGCTGGAGTTGATCGCGAGCGAGAACTACACGAGCCTGGCGGTAATGGAGGCGCAGGGCTCGATCCTGACCAATAAGTATGCTGAGGGTCTGCCCGGCAAGCGCTACTATGGGGGCTGCGAATTTGTGGATGGCGTGGAGCGCTTGGCAATCGAACGCGCCCTGCAGCTCTTTGGGGCCCACGCCGCCAATGTGCAACCCCACAGTGGTGCGCAGGCCAATATCGCTGTCTTTAATGCGCTGCTGCAGCCGGGCGATCGTATTCTGGGCATGCGCCTCGATCACGGCGGCCACCTCACCCACGGCAGCCCGGTCAACTTCTCCGGACGCTGGTACGATGTCGCCTTTTACGGGGTTGATCTGAGCAACGGCCAGATTGACTACGACGACCTGTTGCGCAAGGCGAAGGAGGTGCAGCCCAAGTTGATCACGTCGGGGGCGAGTGCGTACCCGCGGCTGATTGACTTTGCCCGCATGCGCGCCATCGCCGATGAGGTGGGGGCCCTGCTGATGGCCGATATTGCCCACATCGCTGGCCTTGTTGCGGCAGGCGAGCACCCCTCGCCTGTCGGCCACGCCCACATTGTCACCACCACTACCCACAAGACGCTACGCGGGCCGCGCGGCGGGCTGATCATGATGGACGAGACTCACGCCAAAGCGATCAACTCCAGCGTCTTCCCCGGTACCCAGGGTGGCCCGCTCATGCACGTCATCGCCGCCAAGGCCGTCGCCTTCGGCGAGGCGCTGCGTCCTGACTTCAAGACCTACGCCGCCCAGATTCGCGCTAATGCACGCGCACTCGCCGCAGGTCTTATGGCCAACGGCATCAATCTGATCAGCGGTGGCACCGACAACCACCTGATGCTCGCCGACCTGAGCAGCCTTGGCATTACCGGGGCACAGGCACAGAAGGCGCTCGACAAGGCCCATATCACCGTCAACAAGAATTCTATTCCCGACGATCCGCAGCCGCCGATGCGCACTAGTGGCATCCGCATCGGCACGCCCGCCGTCACCACGCGGGGCATGCACGAAGGCGAAATGGCGCAGATTGCCGACTGGATCGCCCAAGTCCTCAAGGCCAGCGACGACAGCGCCGTGATCGAGCGCGTCGCCCGCGAAGTGGTCGCGCTCTGCGAGCGCTTCCCCGTTCCGTCGGATGCGGTGCGGGTGTGAGAAGGATTTTCACGTAGGGTCGAAGCATTGTCAGGAATCGCTATGGTCATGCGCCTCCAACTCGCTGGCGACACAACCGACATTGACCTTGCCTCACTCCAAGGGCTGTGGAGTGTAGAGCAGTACCTCAAACTCAGCAATCAGACGTCGCGCCTACTTGAGTTTACCGATGGCGTAATCGAGGTATTGCCTATGCCCACCAAGCGCCATCAGGCGATCTCCCTGTTCATGCTGCTCGCCCTCTTGGCTTACATTCGGCCACGCGGCGGTGCCGTTTTTTACGCTCCCCTGCGGCTGGCTATTCGCCCCGGCGTCTTCCGTGAACCGGATCTGATGCTTCTGCTTGATCAGCACGACCCACGGGCGCAGGATGCCTTCTGGCTGGGTGCCGACCTTGTGGTAGAAATTGTGAGTCCCGACAACCCCAAGCGCGACACCGAAGAGAAGCCCCGCGATTATGCCGCAGCGGGCATTCCCGAATACTGGATCGTCAACCCTCTCGACGCGAGCATCACCGTCCTTGTACTCAACGGCGCTCAATACACCCTTCACGGCAAATTCGAGCGTGGCACCATCGCCACCTCGCACCTTTTGGCGGGTTTTGGTGTTGCCGTGGCGGAAGTGTTTGCGGCGGGGTAACTGGTCAAGGCGCTATAAATCTGTGGGGCTGCGCCCCCTACCCCGCCGGACAAGGGTTTAAGGGCGGACAGAAAACGTGTGCGCCCCCTTCTGGAATCGCATTGCA
>RSAS01000801.1 GCA_003934145.1 Candidatus Viridilinea halotolerans
GAGAAAACCCTTTACACCGCATCGAAAGCTTCCAAAGAACTGTATACCTGAAAGCCCCCCTTGTGGGGGAGGGGGGCTGGGGGGGTGGGGGGGTAAGAGGCACTGAGACTCCATCCCGCAAAAAACCGCAACGCACAACAGGAGTATGCACATGAACACTGCGCTTGAGACAATCTATCCGCTGGTGACCAACCAACTATTGCACGCAATGGTTGAGCGGATGCGCATGGCGGGTAGCCCCCTCAAGATTGTGCTCTTCGGCTCGCATGCTCGTGGTGATGCTCGCCATGACAGCGACCTCGACATCCTGGTCATTGAAGAGTCGGATCTGCCGCGCTATAAGCGTGCGCCACGCTACCTGCGTGCGCTCGTCGGCCTCTTTCCCACAAAGGATATTGTTGTCTGGACACCAGCCGAGGTGCAGGCATGGGCGCGTGTGCCAAATGCTTTTGTCACGACTGCGCTGCGTGAAGGAAAGGTACTCTATGAGCGACAACATTGAATTAGCGCGTGGCTGGCTGGCAAAGGGTGACAGCGATCTGTTTATACCAACCACCATCAAGCATGCCGCATAGCAAATCAGGTCAGATCCCATTGCTATGCGGCATACCCTACTTGTCACTCGTCACCCGTCACTCGTCACTGGTATGATAGAAACCACCCCCTATGACCATCGTATCCGATCACCTACGCACCACCATCGCCCGCCACATTGCCGAACACCACATCGTACTCTGGCTCGACCCAGAGGGCCACTATAGCGACCTGGTTGATCAGTTGGCTCTGCGCGCTACGACGGTTGTGCGCTATCAGGGCAGCTTTTTTGCTCTGCGCCATGCGCTGGATGGCTACATCGCTCGCGATGATCCGCCAGATGTGCTGATCTATGTCCCGCGTGACGATGATGCCACGCTCGATGCGCTGGCTGAGGTGGCGGCAACGGCTGCCGTGTTGCGTCCTGGCCAGGCGCAGGCGGCGCGCAATACGCGCTTGGCGGTGGTGGCGCGGCGCGCCTTGCGCGAACGTCTCGGTGATGAGCGGGCCGAGGAGTTGGCGCGGCAGGTGGAGGCGGGCCAACTCAGTCTTGCGGAGTTGGATCGGCTTGATGAGCAGGCGGGTGGCTCGCCGGTGATCGTCGCTATCTTTGGTACGGCTAATCTCGCTGCGGTGGCGCTCACCTTCCTCAGTACGACAGACTGCGATGCACAGATTGTCGAGCGGCATGCGCTGCCCGATCTGGCGCGTAGTCTGGGGCCAAGTTTTGGCCTTGATCTCGCGGCAAGTAGTAGTTGCGACGATCTGCGTACCCGTTTGGCTCGCCATGTCCTGACGACGGAGTTTCTCGCTGAACTGGGCGGAGTGCCAATCGAATTGGCTACCATTCCGCTGCCGGAGGGTGCCGCACGCGCCGCATGTGTCGAACTGGCCCACTCGTGGCGTCAGCGCCGCGACCTGCAAGAGAGCTATGCACGCATGGCGGATCAGGTTGCTGCGGCGCTGGACTTGGGGCATGTTCCCTTTGGCCTCGACGAAATTCGTACCAGTGCGACCTTTGCGCTGGTGGAAGAGGCGCTCCAAGCAGCGGTAGAGTCGGCGCTGATCCAGCATCCAACGGCAGAGTTGCTTGACCTCGCCCTGCAGCGTCAGACCGGCTTCTGGGCGATGCAGCGGCCTGCGCTGCAGGCCCGTTGGGCGCTGGTGCATAGTGCAGGCCAGTTGCTCGCCGAGGCGCATCGCGTGGAACAGGCGTTGAAACGGGCACCCGAACAACCCGAAGCGCTGCTCCGCGCCTATGCCGAAGGCGAAGAGCCCTGGTGCCAACTCGATACGGTGCAGCGTACCCTTGAACGGCGCTGGCACACCTATGATCTTGCCGACAATCAGCATATTGAGCAACTCGTGACGCAGGCGCGGCAACGCTTCATGCAGGTTGGCGACACCCTTGCCGAACGCTTTACCCGTGCGCTGGCAGCGGCACGCTGCCAACTCCCTGGCATCACACCGCAGCGCAACATTTTTGCGACGAGCGTGCAACCTGCCATGCGCGAGGGCAAGACGGCCTATGTGCTGGTTGATGCCATGCGCTTCGAGATGGCCCGTGAGTTGAGCGCAGGGTTTGGCGATGAGTTTAGTGCTCAGCTCACCGTCGCCTTTGGCACGCTACCGAGCATCACCCCCATTGGCATGGCGGCGCTTCTGCCCGGCGTAGAGCGCGGCACCATTGTGCAGACGAGGGACGGCAAATTGGCGTGGCAAGTGGGGAGCACGCAACTCAAAGATCGGCGCACGCGCATCGAATGGTTGCGCCAACAGATCAGCGGCAGCGTCGCCGTAACCACCCTCGAAGAACTCCTGCCCAAACCCAAAGCGGCACTTCACAACGAACTTCAGGCAGCCGACTTCATTCTGGTCACATCGCAGGAGATTGACGAACTAGCGGAGAGCGACAATATCCGCCTCGCCCGCAAAGTGATGGATGACGCCCTCGCCGACCTTGCCCGTCTGGTACGCAAGCTCCGCGAATATGACTGCCGCACCATCATCCTCACAGCGGATCATGGCTACCTCTTCGGCGACGAGTTGGAGAGCGACATGAAGATCGACCCACCTGGTGGTCAAACCATCCTGCTCAAACGGCGGGCCTGGGTGGGGCGTGGCGCAGAACAGAACACCACCTTCCTTCGCACCAGCCTAGCCCAACTCGGGCTGAGCGCAGAAGACCTAGAGATCGCCGTCCCGTGGGGCTTTGGCGCCTTCAAAGCCAGTGGCGGGCGCGCCTACTTCCATGGCGGCGCATCCCCACAAGAACTCGCCATCCCCGTCTTACGCCTCACCCCCCGCCAGACCAGCCGGATCACCCCGCTCGCAAGCCTCAGTTGGTCGCTCCAACCCGGCACCAAAAAACTGACGACGCGCTTCTTCTCGGTGCAGATTACCGGCCAATCGAACGGCCTCTTTGAACTTGAACCGCCCCGCGTGCGACTTGAACTCTATGCACAGGGCAAAGTAGTCAGCCAACCAATCGGGGCCACCTACGGCCTCAACGAAGCGACCGGCGAGATCACCCTGCGTGCCCAACCCGATCAAGCCCAACAGATTGAACCCAACACCATCACCTTAATGGTCACATCAGTGCAGCAAAAGACGGTCATGCTACAACTCAGTGATGCCACCAGCGGGCGCGAATTGAGCCGGATCGAGCGGATTGAGGTTACTATGTTGGAGCTTTGAGGCGATTATCGTATCGCAGGTGACCTTTCCCCCCACCCCCCCGGCCCCCTCCCCCACAAGGGGGGAGGGGGGAGATGGTGGCTCGATTAGGTGATTGTGTTGCGCGAAAACTCCCCTCCCCCCTCGTGGGGGAGGGGTAGGGGGTGGGGGGGCAAGCAGCCTGCGGAAGCGAAAACTCCCCTCCCCCCTCGCGGGTTTAAGGGCGGACAGAAAATTTGTGCATAGCCGCAAAAGAGCGCATAGCGACGCCAAGAATCTTAATGTCTTCCCCCCTCTCCCACAACGTGGGAGAGGGGGCAGGGGGTGAGGGCCATCCTGGGCATCCCCATCGCTTATTTGTGGCCTGCGGAGCAAATGTTCTGTCCGCCCATGAACCCTCGTGGGGGAGGCGATGCCCTGAGCTTGCCGAAGGGGGCAGGGGGTGGGGGGGAAAGCAGCCTGTAGGAGTAAAAAATATATGAATCAATTCGATAGTGAAATAACTTCCATCTTTGCAGGCCGCGTGGTACGCAAGGATCTTGTACGCAAAATAAAGGTCGGTGCCAACGTGCCGGTCTTCGTACTTGAGTACCTGCTTGGCAAATACTGCGCCACCGACGACCCGGTCGCTATTGATGCTGGCCTACGCATCGTCAACGCCACCCTCGCCGACAACTTCGTTCGTCCCGACGAGGCCAATAAGGCGCAGTCGAAGGTGCGCGAGAAGGGTCGCCACACCTTGATTGACAAACTCAAAGTGCGCTACCTCTCCGACGACGACAAATATTGGGCCGAGTTGCTCAATTTTGGCCACAAATATGTCCACGTTCCTGAACACTATGTACGCACCTACGACCGCCTCTTGATGGGCGGCGTCTGGGCGCAGATCGAAATCCAGCACAGCTACGACGAGGAGGCCAAAGGCAAACGCAGCCCCTTCTGGATCGAAGCGATCAAGCCGATCCAACTCGCCTCCTTCGACCTCGACGAGTACCGCGCCGGACGCCGCCAATGCTCCACCGACGCTTGGATTGACCTCCTCATCCGCAGCGTCGGGCTGGAGCCAACCCACTTTGATCGTCGCCGCAAACTCCTTCTCCTCATACGCCTCATCCCGCTCTGCGAACAGAACTACAACCTCGTTGAACTTGGGCCACGCGGCACCGGCAAATCCTACGGCTTCCAAGAACTCAGCCCCTACGCAATCCTGATGACCGGCCCGACCACCGTGGCCAACCTCTTCTACAACATGGCCAGCGGCAAGATTGGCCTCGTTGGCCTATGGGACGCCATCGCCTTCGACGAAGTGGCCGATCTGCAAAACATGCCCAAAGAGGTCGTCACCACCCTCAAGACCTACTGTGAGTCGGGTAGCTTTGCTCGCGGCAAGGACGCCCTCTCCGGCACCGCCTCCATCGCCATGTTCGGCAACACCAACCAGCCGGTCGAAGTGATGGTGCGCTCATCGCACCTCTTCACCCCCATGCCAGAGGTCATTCGTGAAGACATGGCCTTTCTCGACCGCATTCACTACTACATCCCTGGCTGGGAAATTCCCAAGATGCGCGTTGAGTTCTTCACCAACCAGTATGGCTTCATCGTAGACTACCTTGCCGAGGCATTGCGCGAACTCCGGCGACACAACTTCACCGAAGTGCTTGACCGCCACTTTGCGCTGGGGGCGCACCTCAACGCCCGCGATGTCAAAGCGGTGCGCAAGACCGTCGCCGGACTAATGAAACTCATCTACCCAGACGGCATCATCAACAAAGAAGAGCTTGCCGAACTGCTCGAGTTAGCCATTGAGGGGCGCAGGCGCGTCAAGGAGCAGTTGAAGAAGATGGGGTCATTCGAGTACCACCAGACCTCCTTCTCCTACATTGACAACACCAGCCGTGCCGAACACTTTGTCGGCGTACCCGAAGAGGGCGGGCGCAACCTCATCGCCACCGACCCACTCGCCCCCGGTTCCGTCTACAGTGCAGCGGTGGACGATCAGGGCAAAGTGGGCCTCTACCGCCTCGAAGTAGGCGTAAGCGTCGGCACCGGCAAATTACGCATCACCGGCAGCGTCGAGAGCAGCATGAAAGAAGCGATCCAACGCGCCTTTGCCTACCTCCAAGGCCAAAAGGTTGCAATGGGCATCGCCCAAGCCCTCGACACCACCGACTTTCACATCGAAGCCATTGACCTCCTGCTCAACCGCAGCCCATGCGACGCAGGCATCGCCACCATCGTCGCCATCTACTCGGCGCTCAAAAAACACCCAGTGCAAGCAGGCATGCTCATCCTGGGCGACCTCAGCATTCAGGGCAACATCAAACCGGTACGCTCCCTCGCCGAACCATTGCAAGTCGGCATGGACAACGGCGCCCGGCGCGCCCTCATCCCAACCCCCAACAAACGCAACTTCATGGATGTCTCAGCCGACATCGTCGAGCGCGTGGACCCCATCTTCTACAGCGACCCGCTGACGGCAGCGATGAAGGCGCTAGGGATGAATTGATGCTCGTGACGAGTGATGAACTTTCAGGTATACAGATCTTCGCTGAATGGCGTCCCAATACCCTTAAAACACAGGAACGATAAGCTCTCTTATCGTTCCTGTACTTACCCAAAACAGCCCAATTTCGCCCCCAAAGGAACGATAACATGTTGCAAATCGGCCCAAATGTGGTATCTTTGCGAGAACGATAAATCGAGTGATGAGTGACAAGTGACAAGCAGGGTATGCCACAGAGCGATGAGGTCTGACGTGATGAGCTATGCGGCATGTTCAACGGTCATTGGGTATCCGTTCAGGGAAGAGAGACTCTTTTGTTTTACCGCGAAGTGAACGAAGTGCGCGAAGTACGCGAAGATCGGGCATATGAGAGCAAGCCATCGCTTTTCTTCGCGCTCTTCGCGGCCTTCGCGGCCTTCGCGCTGAAACGTAAGAGCATGTTGCCGTCATGATCCCATCAGGATTACGCCTCTCTAAATGGATACGGCCCCCCTACTGCCGAAGGCTTTGCGCCCTTGCGCCCTTGCGTCAAAAAACCCGTCGTATCAGGGTTGCCCCCCTACTGCCGCAAGCGTTGCGCCCTTGCGTCAAAAAGCCCGTCGTATTTGGAAAGGCATTGCCCCCCCTATGCATCCCGACCCCCTCGCGGACTACTTGGCCCACCTCGATCAACACCTCACCACCCGTGGCCGTCGCGCCTCGCCAGCAACGCTGCGGGCGATTCGTTCCGACCTGCGCGCCTTCATCGCGTGGTGGCAGGCGGCGCGTCCGGTGGCCTTTGATCTCGCCCTCGTGCTGGACACCGACCTCGACGATTACCTCACCCAACGCCAGCGCGACGGGCGCGCCGCCGCGACGATCAATCGCGGCAATGCATCCTTGC